>NZ_JBGCUS010000003.1 GCF_041415945.1 Ancylobacter sp. IITR112
GGCGGCGGTTCTGCCGAGAAGCCCTTCTCTCCGCCACGATCCAGAAGTGGCAGGCACCGCGATCCGAAACCGAGGGGTGATGGCCTTCACGTGGTCATCAGACGATGACAATGTGCGGCTAGTCATTCAGCCAACAGGACCCTCGCGAAGCCGGAACATTTCTGTCCAGCGTCGCAATGTGTCGAGATCTAGAAAATATCCTGTAAACAAAACCACCCGACCGCCGCGCAATGTGTGCGCTTTTATCCTGCCATCAAGCTCCCTCGCTCCGTCGGGAATAAACGAGATCACGTCACATCGCTGCGATACTATGACAGAGCTGCAGAAAACGCTCCATAGGCGCCGAGCGCTACCAGCTGTTCGTCAAGCTCTCCAGAAATGCGCTGCCAGACTGCTGCAGGGGCCGCCAAATGCACCGCGAGCTCGCCGCGCATAGCCTCGCTTGACGCGAAGCCGCTGTCGGTGAGGCGCAACCAAACCGCGTAGGACCAGCTATCCCGTCGCGGATAAGCTGCAAAAGAACAGCGGCCAAACCGCGTTGAAGCCGCAGCGATCTTGCACAGGAGTTGCGGTAAGTGAGGCCTATTCCGGCGCTGACGGCTTGCGGAAGCGCACACCGGCGCCGCCGCCGTTTTCCGGAATGAACTCAATGCCGGCGGCTTCGAGCGCCGCCTGAAGACGCTCAACTGTTGTCGCTTTCAATGCCTCGCCGCGTTCGAAACGGGTCACGGTTTGTGTGGAAACGGCAGCCTGGTTCGCCAAATCGCGCACGCCCAAACCGAGAGCGGCGCGAGCCATTTTGCATTGCGCAGCATTCATATGAATCACGACACTGTAGTGATTTTTGATTGCTGTTGATTCATGTCGTCGCTATCCTTCTGCGCCTTAGGCGGCCGGACACGTGTTTGCCCCACGTATCCGGCCTGACCACAACCAAGCTGCGTGGAGCTCGGATCATGGCTGATTCTGAGATTAGCATGAGTCTGTCCCGACCATCCCGGAGGGACCTTCTCTCTGCCGCCCTCGCGATGGTCGGCGGCTCTTCCTTCAACAGTTCGGCTGCAGCCGCACCGCAGGATGGCGGCACGACAGATGCCGCCATCGGTGCGTGGAAGGCGTGGCGCGCAGCGCATCGGCGCACGCTCGCTCTGTGCCGGAAACAGCAACGTCTGGAGTCCGAACTCGCGCGGACGATCGGCTTTCCGCAGGTGGTTCTGGCTGCAGCCGAACTGCCGTCACCGGTGCGCATCAACTCCCTGCGGCAGTTCGACGAGCTTGCGGCCGGTCTGCCGTCGCTGTGTGTTCGGCGCGATGAAGTCGCAACCGCCCTGCGCATACATCAGCACCGTTGGGACGACGCGGATCGCGCCATCGGCTACTCCGTCGCCCGGCAGGAAGAGGCGGCGGCCTCCGCCGATGAAGAGCGACTGACTGCAATGCTCTTTGCCGCAGACGCGACGTCTCTGCGTGGCCTCTCAGCAAAACTTGACGTTCTGATCGCAATCGGAGCCGATGGCGCTGAGGGGCGGGATTTCCCGTGGCCGGAGCTGCGGCACCTCCGCAGGGATGTTGCGCGATTGGTGCAGTTGCAAACGCAAAGGGAAGCCACCGTTACTGCTTAGCAATGCTCACGATGCCAGCGGCGTAGCGCGGCGGACGCTTGAACGCCCCTTCGGAGCAACGGCGCGCCGACTTTGGTTGACGCGCCTCACCATCATCGATCGCGTGGATCATCCCTTGGGCGGGCGCTCGAGAGCAGTTTCGGTTTAGTCCATCGCGCTCTTCGGCAGCGGGCCGAAAGCCATGGCAGTTCCCTGGCGGGGCCTGTCTCCGCTTATTCCCACCTTATCGCGGCTAGATGCGCAGAAGCGTGGCGGCCCTTCAGCTCAGGTGGGCTTCGGTCACGCAGTCATCGTACTGCATCTAACGTGAGCGAAAATATCACAAACGCACAATTTATTTGCATTGATATGCTTATAATTAAGTCAGCAATGAAATTGACGACGCGGACGTCATCAACAATGATGCGCCATCAGCAGTATTGCTGAGAAAATCCCCCAAAATTGGCCACTCAACGCAGGTGAGAACCTGCGTCTAGGGCTATTCGACCGAGGCGTTGCTTGCGCCGCGATCGCAGAGGTGTGCCTCCATGCCGGTTTCCAGCCTTGTCCGCGTCGCCTGCATCCAGATGGAACCGCGTTTCGGCGACACGGGCGCCAATGTTGCGCATTCGCTCGGCCTCATCGCCTGCGCGGCCGATGGCGGGGCGAAGCTCATCGTGCTGCCGGAACTCGCCAATACCGGCTATGTGTTCGAAACCCGCGAGGAAGCCTTCGCGCTGGCCGAGACCATTCCCGACGGGCCGACCTGCCAGGCCTGGGCGGCCATCGCCGCCGAGCGGGGCCTCCACATCGTCGCCGGCATCACCGAGCGCGAGGGCACGGCCCTCTACAACAGCGCGGTGGTGATCGGCCCCGACGGGCATATCGGCACCTATCGCAAGATGCATCTGTGGGGCAACGAGAACCTGTTCTTCGAGCCCGGCAATAACGGCTTCCCGGTGTTCCAGACCCCGCTGGGGCGGATCGGCGTCGCCATCTGCTACGATGGCTGGTTCCCCGAGACCTACCGGCTGCAGGCACTGCAGGGCGCCGACATCATTTGCGTGCCCACCAACTGGGTGCCGATCCCCGGCCAGGCGGAGGGGCGCGAGGCGATGGCCAACATCCTCGCCATGGGCGCCGCCCATTCCAACTCGCTCTACATCGCCTGCGCCGACCGCATCGGCACCGAGCGCGGCCAGCCCTTCGAGGGGCAGAGCCTCATCATCAGCTACACCGGCTGGCCCGCCGCCGGCCCGGCCAGCCGCGACGGGGAGGAAATCGTCTCCGCCGAGATCGACCTCGGCGCCGCTCGCCGCGCCCGCAACTGGAACGCCTTCAACCAAGTGCTGCGCGACCGCCGCACCGATGTCTATGCCGAGATGCTCGGCTCCGACATTTCCCGGGGCTGGTACTGAGCCCCGCTTGCCCTCCACCACCGAAGAACAACCCATAACCTTCCGGAGAAAGCCTATGTCCCGTAGCTCCCTGCTGATGGCCGGCGTGTTCGCCACCGGCCTGCTTGCCGGCCCGGCGCTCGCCGCCGACGACATCATCACCATCGGCATCCCCGTCGGCCTGTCCGGCGCCAATTCGGTGGTCGCGCCCTCCGTCGTACAGGCTTCGGAGTTGGCGGTTGAGGAGATCAACGCCAAGGGGGGCATCCTCGGCAAGAAGGTGGTGCTCGAAGTCGCCGATGACGCCTCCGGTGCGGCCGGCGCGCAGAAGGCTTATGACTCACTGATCTTTCAGAAAAAGGTAGATGCGATCGTTGCAATGGAGACCTCGGCCGCCCGCAATGCCGGCCTGCCAATCGTCAACCGCGGCAAAATCCCCTATATTTACACATCGTTTTACGAAGGGCGCTCCTGCAATCCCTACATGTATATCAATGCGTGGGTGCCTGAGCAGCAGGTTGCCCCGATTGTAGATTTCTTCAACAAGGAAGGTGCCAAGACCTATTTCCTGATCGGCTCGGACTACGCTTTCGGGCGCGGCATGCTGGCCTTCACCAAGGAATATATCGAGAAGACCGGCGGCAAGATCGTCGGCGACGAATACGCCCCGATGGACGCCACCGACTGGACCGCCATCCTCGCCAAGGTGAAGGCCGCCAATCCCGACGCCATCATCACCTCCACCGCCGGCGGCGCGCCGAATGTGACGCTGACCAAGCAGCTGCGCGCGGCGGGCATCAAGTCGCTCTATGGCAACCTCGCCGTGGATGAGGGCACCGCCAAGTCCATGGGCCCGGATGCCGAGGGCATCTACATCGCCGGCTCCTACTTCACCAATATCGACACCCCGGCCAACAAGGCCTTCCTCGCCGCGATGGAGAAGAAGTTCGGCGCGGAGCTGAGGACGCCGAATGAACTCTCGGTGCCGCAGTATGAAGCGGTCTACGCCTACAAGGCGGCGGTAGAAAAGGCCGGCACGACCGAGGCCGCCAAGGTGATCCCGGCGCTGGCCGAGGTCGCGGTGGAAGGCCCGCGCGGCACCATCGTCATGAACAAGCAGCGCCACGCGCCGCTGACCATGTATCTCGGCCAGGTGAAGGGCGACGGCTCGGTCTCGATCATGTCGACCTTCAAGGACGTCGATCCCGGCGACCAGTGCCCGAAGCTGAAGTGAGCGTGCGCCCCTTCGCCTTACGGGTCCCGATGCGACGCGTCACTCCCGCTGTAGGGGCAGAGTGACGCCAAGCGCCCGGTGAGAGGCGGCGGCTTCCGTGCCCGCCCGCCGCCTCTCACGCCCACCGATCTGGGATGCCGGGCTCCGTGCGCACCGTCATCCCGCCGTGCCTCCAACTCCAAGGACCCTCGCATGATCGGCCAGACGCTGGACATCGTGACGACCGCCGCCATCCTCTATGCGGTGGCGACCGGGCTGCTGCTCGTGTTCGGCGTCATGAAGATCATCAATTTCGCCCATGGGGGACTGATGACGCTCGGCGGCTATGCCGCGCTCGTCACCACCCAGGCGGGGCTCAATCCCTGGCTCGCCGTCCCCATCGCCGCTCTGTTCGGCGGCGTGGTCGGCATGGCGATCGAGCGCTTCGTCGTGCGCCCGCTCTATAACCGCCCGCTCGACGCCATTCTCGCCACCTGGGGCCTATCGATCATCATCGGGCAGCTCATCACCATCGCCTTCGGCCGCGGCGTGCAGTTCGCGGAATCGCCGCTGAACGGCACGCTCGATCTGTGGGGCGAGAGCTATTCCGCCTACCGTCTCGCGCTCGTCGGCATTGCCGCCGTGCTCGGCATCGGCCTCACCGCGCTGCTCCAGGGCACGCGGCTGGGGCTGGAGACACGCGCGGTGATCATGAACGAGGATCTGGCGCGCGGGCTCGGCATCAATAGCGGGCTGGTGCGCTTCATCACTTTCACCCTCGGCTCGGCGCTGGCCGGTATCGCCGGCGCGCTCATCACGCCGCTGTCGAGCGTCGACCCTTCCATGGGCGTGCCCTGGCTCGTCAACGCCTTCATGCTGGTGCTGGTGTCGGGCGCCTCCCTGGTCAGCCTGCTCTTCGCCTGCCTGGTGCTGGGCGGGGCGCAGGTGCTGGTCGCCACCCATTTCAGCCCGGTTCTCGGAGGCCTGACCATCGCCGTGCTCGCCGCCATCATCCTGCGCATTCGGCCTCAGGGGTTCGCCCGTGACTGAAGCGCGCCGCCTCTCCCTCATCCTCGTCGTCGCCCTGCTCGCACTCGCGGCGATCTTCGCCGGGCCGTATGTGCTCGACACCTATTCGGTGAACGTGCTCACCCGCTCACTGCTCTATGCCGTGGTGGCGCTGACGGTGGACCTGCTCTGGGGATTTCTGGGCATCCTCACCTTTGGCCAGTCGGTGTTCTTCGCCTGCGGCGCCTATGCCGCCGGCCTCGTCTTCACCCATATGGATTTCTCCACCTCTAACGCCTTTCTGGCGCTGGGGCTCGGCGTCGGCGGCGCGCTGCTGGTGGCGGCCATCGTCGGCTGGCTCGCCTTCTGGCACGGCGCATCGGCGCTTTATGCCTCGGTCATCACCCTGGTCCTGCCCATCGTGGCGACGCAGCTGCTCTATTCCGGCGGTACCTTCACCGGCTCGTCGAGCGGGCTGTCCGGCTTCATGAGCTTCGACCTGTCGATGGAGGCGTGGTTCTGGCTATCCGGCAGCTTCCTGGTCGGGGTGACGACGCTCGCCTATATCTTCGTGAAGAGCGATGCCGGCCGGCTGCTGGTGGCGGTGCGCGAGAACGAGCAGCGCTGCAAATATCTCGGCCTCGACACCTCACGGCTGAAGATCCTGGTCTATCTCGCCTGCGCCGCCATCGCGGCGGTCGCCGGCTACATCTATGCCGGCTATGCGATGGTGGTGGCGCCCGAGCTTGCCGGCTTCGTCTTCGGCACCGAGCTGGTCATCTGGACCGCGCTGGGCGGGCGCGGCACGCTGCTCGGCCCGGTGTTCGGCGCGCTGATCGTCGATTACGAGAGCGCCCAGCTCGCCGGCGACTATCCCTTCGTCTGGCAGCTCATCATCGGCGCGCTGTTCGTAATTGTCATCGTCGCCTTCCCGCGCGGCCTGCTGCCTGTGGTGTTCGACCTTCCCCGCAAGCTGCTCGGCCTCCTTCGCCCGCGCGTCGCGACGCCTGCCGCCAGCGTGACGCTCTCCACCCTCGACCTCGCCGATACCCAGGGCGTCGAGCCCGGCGAGGGGCCAGCTTTGGCGGTGGCCGGCGTGGTCAAGCGCTTCGGCAGCCTCACCGTGCTGGAGGGGATCGACTTCGAGGCCCGCGCCGGCGAACTGGTCAGCCTTGTCGGCCCCAATGGCGCCGGCAAGACCACGCTGATGCGCTGCATCGCCGACGGTGCCGAGCGCACCGCCGGCACCATCGCGGTCAACGGCTACGACATCGGCCGCAAGCCGCCGGAGGCCTGCGTCGCGCTGGGCGTCGGCCGCAAGTTCCAGATGGCGAATGTGTTCGAGACGCTGACCGTCGCGCAGTGCCTGCAGATCGCCCGCGTGCGCCACGCGCGGCCCTCGCTGTGGTGCCGGGCCCGCGACCTGCCGTTGCCGGAAGCGGCGATGCACGTCATCGCCACCACGGGGCTCGACAAGCAGCTCTCCACCCCCGCGCATCTGCTCTCGCATGGCATGAAGCAGGCGCTGGAACTCTCCATGGTGCTGGCGCTGGAACCGCGCGTGCTGCTGCTCGACGAGCCGACCGCCGGCCTCACCAAGACCGAGCGGATGCAGATCGGCGCCATCCTGATCGACCTGGCCAGGAAGCAGGGCCTGTGCGTGCTGTTGGTGGAACACGATCTCGACTTCGTGCGGGAGATTTCCTCGCGCGTCATCGTCCTTCACCAGGGCCGCATCGTACTGGACGGCTCGGTGGAGGAGGTGGTGGCCTCCGAGCTGGTCAAGCAGGTCTATGCCGGCTCCGGCCATGCCGGCATCGACCACGAGACGGCGCCCGCCCCGAGCCAGGAGATGCGGGCATGAGCGCGCTTTCCGTCGACAATCTCTCCAGCGGCTATGCCGGTGCGGTGGTGCTACGCGAGGTCAGCCTTTCTCTCGCGCCGGGCGAAATCCTCGCCGTGCTCGGCAAGAACGGCATGGGCAAGTCCACCCTGCTGAAAGCAGTAATGGGTTTCCTGCCGAAGATGACCGGCACGGTGGCCATATCCGGCAGCGAGGCGACGCGCCTCTCCCCGCACCGCGTCGCCCGCCTCGGCGTTGGCTATGTGGCGCAGGAAAAGGCGCTGTTCCAGGACATGAGCGTGGAGGAAAACCTCCGCCTCGCCGTGCGGCGGCCCGACTTCGAGGCGGCGCTCGCCGAGGTGGAGGCCTCCTTCCCCTTCCTGCTGCAACGCCTCAAGCAGCGCGCCGGCACGCTCTCGGGCGGCGAACAGAAAATGCTGCTGATGGCCCGCTCGCTGGCCACGGGAGCGAAGCTGCTGCTGGTGGACGAGATCACCGAGGGGCTCCAGCCCTCGGTGATCGACCGCCTGGCCGGCGTCATCCGCAGCGCCCGCGACCGCCACGGCACCACCATGCTCTTGGTCGAGCAGCATCTGCCCTTCGCCCTAGCGGTGGCCGATCGCTGGGCGGTGCTGGATCGCGGCGAGATCGCCGAGATGGGCGCCGCCTCCGAGCCCGACGCCCGGGCTCGGGTGCTGAAGCATTTGAGCGTGTGAGGACCCGTCATGTATCTGACAGCAAGAGAACAGGAGCGGCTGCTTGTTTTCCTCGCCGCCCAGCTGGCGCAGCGTCGGCGCGACAGCGGCCTGCCCCTGAACATGCCGGAAGCGCGGGCACTCATAGCCGATGCAGTGTTCGAAGGCGCCCGAAACGGGAGATCGGTGTCGGAACTCATGTCGCTTGGCAGGTCGATCCTGTCGGAATCGGACGTAATGGAGGGGGTCAGGGAACTCGTCGACACTCTGATGGTCGAACCCTTCTTGCCCGACGGACAGAAGCTCGTCTGCGTACATGATCCCATTACGGCCGACGGCATGGGCAAGGTGGATGCCTTCACCAATCGGTGGCGCCTCGCCGCCGATGCCATCGAGATCAACCTCGGCAGGGCGAGCATTTCAACCCTTGTGAGGAGCCTCGCCGACCGGCCGATCCAGGTAGGATCGCATTTCCATTTCTTCGAGGTCAATCAGGCGCTCGAATTCGATCGCCGCCGTGCCTTCGGCTTCCGGCTGGACATTCCCGCTGGAACCACCATCCGCTTCGAACCAGGCGACGAGAAGACCGTCGACCTCGTGACCATTGGCGGCCGTCGAGAGGTCCACGGACTCAATAGGCTGACCGAAGGCTCGCTCGACGATCCGGCTATTCGCGAGCGCGCTTTCGAACGCGCGGCGGCGCGCGGCTATCGGGGAATATAGGATGGCTCAGTCGTTGACCCGACGCCATTACCTGGAGCTCTACGGACCGACGACCGGCGATCGCGTCCGGCTCGGGGACACCGAGCTGTGGGCGGAAGTCGAGACGGACCTGACCCATTACGGCGACGAACTTGTCTTCGGCGCCGGCAAGACCATGCGGGCGGGCAGCGGATGTGACGGGGCGCTGTGCGCCTCCGAAGGTGTGCTCGACCTCGTCATCACCAATGCGCTGATCATCGATCCCGTGGTCGGGATCATCAAGGCAGATATCGGGATCAAGGACGGCCGGATCGCCGGGATCGGCAAGGCAGGTGATCCGCGGATCATGAACGGCGTCTCTGCTGAACTGATCGTCGGTGTGAACACCGACGTTCGGGCGGCCGAAGGGCTTATCGTGACGGCCGGCGGAATCGACTGCCACGTCCACTTCATCGATCCCGGCCAGTGTCAGGAGGCGCTCTCCGCCGGAGTGACGACCCTGATGGGCGGAGGGCTGGGGCCTACCACGGTCCCCATCGCCTCCACCGGAACAGTCAATCTCGGCCTGATGCTTCAGGCCTCCGAAGCCTTTCCACTGAACTTCGGATTCTTCGGCAAGGCGGCCTCCGATGTTGCTGCGCCGCTCGTCGAACAGCTTGCCGCAGGTGCGGCAGGTCTCAAGATCCACGAGGATTGGGGCGCGACGACTGCGGCTATCGACAGCGCGCTCGATGCGGCCGACCAAGGCGCGGTGCAGATCCAGCTCCACACGGACACGCTCAACGAGTTCGGCTTTCTGGAGCAGAGCCTCGAAGCCATCGGCGGGCGCACCGTCCACGCCTATCACGTCGAGGGAGCGGGCGGCGGCCACGCGCCGGACATCATACGGGTCTGCTCGCACCCGAATGTTCTTCCCTCGTCGACCAATCCAACCAATCCGTTCACGGTCAATACGTTCGAAGAGCACTTCGACATGGCCATGACGAGCCACCACCTCAATCCGAGGGTGGTGGAGGATGTGGCATTCGCGGAATCGCGGATCCGCAAGGAGACCATCGGCGCGGAGGATGTCCTGCACGATATCGGCGCCATCAGCGCGCTCGGCTCGGATTCGCAGGGCATGGGCCGCATCGGCGAGACCATCGCCCGAACCTGGCAGCTCGCCTCAATCATGCAGCAGACGCGCGGAGCTTTGCCCGTGGACGCAGGCAGCGGCAACGACAACGGGCGGATCAAGCGCTACATCGCCAAATACACCATCAATCCGGCCAAGATTTTTGGCATCGATCACGAGGTCGGGTCAATCGAGCGGGGCAAGCTGGCCGATCTTGTCTTCTGGAAGCCCGCACTGTTCGGCGTCAAGCCGGAGCTGGTGCTCAAATCCGGCTTTCCTGCATGGGCGGTGACGGGAGAGGCGAACGCCTCGCTGCTGGTCTGCGAACCGCTCCTCTATCGGCCGCAATGGGGTGCGTTCGGCCGGGCCGCGCGAAGCCTTTCGATACGGTTTCTCAGTCCACTGGCCTTGGAGGCCGGCCTGCCGCAGCGGCTTGGACTGGAGTCGCGTTGTGTCGCAACCCGCTCCACGCGCGGTCTGACCAAATACGACATGGTCCACAATGACTCGCTCCCGGAGATAACTGTGGATGCTGACACCTACCGTGTCTCCATCGACGGTGAGACCTGTGTGTCCAGTCCTGCCAGGACCGTGCCCCTCGGCTCCCTATACATGTTGAAGTAACCATGCAGAGACAGGCTATACGCATCGGCATCGGCGGCCCGGTCGGGAGCGGAAAGACCCGCCTCGTGGAAAGGTTACTGCCGCTGGTCCAGGCCGCCGGCCTGAAGGTAGCGGTCATCACCAATGACCTTGTGACGCTGGAAGACGCGGAGCGGATTCAGAAGGGCGGCCTGATTGATCCCCGCCTTGTCGTGGGCGTGGAAACCGGCGCGTGTCCGCATACAGCGATCCGCGAGGACCCTTCTGTGAACATCGAGGCGGCCGATCGGCTTGAACGCCAAAATCCACTCGATCTCATTCTGATCGAGAGCGGTGGAGACAATCTGGCATCGTCGTTTTCCCGGGAACTCGTCGACTACTGGATCTTCGTGATCGATTGCGGGGCGGGTGACGATATTCCGCGGAAGCGCGGGCTGGGCTGCCTTCAGGCGGACCTTCTGGTTGTGAACAAGATCGACATCGCCCCTCATGTAGATGCCGATCTCGATCGTATTCGAGCGGACGTGGCGATGATCCGGCCGGAGAGGCCGAGCCTGTTCACCAATTTGAGGGATGCTGCGGGAGCAGAAGCCGTTTTCGATCATCTCCAGCGCTCCCTGCTCTTCCATGCGCCCATATGACCGACGAGGCAACAACCGACGGATGGCTGCATCTCGACTTCGCTCGCACCGGCTGCGGGCAGACCGAGATCATCGGTCGGGACCAACGTTTTCCCCTTCACGTCACGTCGCCGTTGCGCCTGGATCCGGCAGTGCCGGACATGGCGTTCGTCTATGTGCACAATCCCAGTGGCGGCGTATTCGAAGCGGATCGGCTCATCGTCGAGCTACGACTGCGCCGCCATGCGCGGGTGCATGTTTCGACGCCGTCAGCGACCAAGATTTTTGGCGCCGAGGGTGGTGTGAGTGCAAGCCAGCGAATGACGATCGATATGGAGGAGGGGGCCTATCTGGAATATGTGCCCGATCCTGTCATTCCGCTGAAAATGGCCTGCTACGAGCAATATACGCTTATGAGGATGGCGACGGGCGCGACGGCCGTGCTGAGCGAAATCGTCGCCTGCGGGCGCTTCGCGGCGGGCGAGGTATTCGCCTATTCGCGGCTGCACTTCCGCACGACTGTCGAGATAGACGGCGTGCCGACGTGCAAGGACGCGTTCGAACTTGTGCCCGACAGCATGCCGCTCGGCGGGCCGGGGCTGTTCGCCGAACACCGCTTCATCGCCACAGTGTTGGTGCTTGCCCCCGGCACGCTGCCAGCGACCCTGGACCGGAGCCTTGATGATGCGGCTCGCTCCGTTGCCGGCGTCTATGGCGCGGCGTCGATCCTGCCGAAGGGCGCCGGTGTCATTGTGCGGGCGCTGTGCCGCACGCCATCTGCCGCCCGAGAGGTCGTCGATCTCGCCTGGGGCGAAGCCCGACGGTCGCTGCTCGGCCATCCGCCCCCTCCGATCCGCAAATGAGGAAAAGCCATGAGGCAAGTAAACGCCATCATCGGACACTTCGATGATCCCGGGTTCCGCGGCCGGGCGCGTGAAGTCGTGCTGCTCGATGCCGACAATGCCATGCGTCGCCGCCAGCTTGCTCTTTCCGAGGCCGGAAGCGAGGTCGCCATCGACCTTCCTCATGGCAGCTATCTCCGTCATGGCGCTGTGCTGGCCGACGACGGCGAGACCATCCTCGTGGTCGAGCGCAAGCCACAGCCGGTGATGGCGATCCGACTGAGCGCCCTGGACACCTCATCGCTGATCACTGCTGCAGCGCGCATCGGCCATTGCTTCGGCAACCAGCATGCACCCATTGAGGTGAGCGGCGGATCGATCTTTGTCCCGGTCACAACTTCGCCAACAGTCATGGCAGCGGCGGTCGAACGCCTCGGCCTTGAAGGGGTGACGTTCAGCTTTGTCGGCGTTCCGCTCGGCCTCGATCGGCCGCTGGCGACCGGGCACGCGCACTGAGATGCCCCCCTCGCCGCAGCAACTGCTGGCCGTGATGCAGCTCTCTGATAGCGGACTGCCAATCGGTCGCTTCGCCCATTCGGGCGGCCTCGAAGCGTGGCTGCATCCCCGCGGGGATGTCTGCGAAGGCGACCTCATCCGGTGGATCGAGACGAGCCTGCGGTACGCAGCAGCCCGGACGGACGGCGTAGCAGCGGCGCATGCTCACCGGTCGGCCGAATGTGGCGATGTTGCCGGCATGCTCCGCGTGGATGCCGAGTTGGGCACCTGCAAGCTGAGCGAGACGGCCCGGCGTATGTCGACCAGTTGCGGCCGCCAGCTGGCGGTCCTCGCTCCTCAGTTGTTCGATAATGGACCCGTGGCGGAATTTTGCGCCTCCATCCGCGCCGAGCGTTCCTCCGGTCATCTTGCGGTCGTGTTCGGCGCTGTGGCTGCGGCTTCGGGATTGACGGCGGAGCAGACGGTGTTGATGGAGGTCAGGAGCGTCGTCAGCCTGCATCTCTCAGCCGCGGTCCGCCTGGGGCGTCTTACCGCATCGCGGGCGCAGGTTGTTCAGCGCCTTCTGGAGCCTGCGGTGATCGTGGCCGTACAGGATGCGCTGAGCCGCGACCTGGATGCCATGAGTTCCAGTTCCTTCGAAATCGAAATCGCGATGATGGCGGTGCGTCGGCTCGACGGACGGATGTTCGCGACATGAGACACTCAGCCCCTGCGCAGCATCTCGATGACCGGAACTGCTTTTCCGGCGAGTATGTTCTCCGCGACGCTCGCCGCGGTGACGCGGCCTTCCATGGCGGCGCGCCGGATCGCCTGATGGCACGCTTCAAGTGTGCCGAAGCCCGAGGCGGAAAGAGCTTCGGCGGCGCGATCGATCAACCGCCGCGAGCGCAACGTTTCCTCGATCTTGTCGGTCTTCGCCTTCTGTCGCTGGCTGAAACGATGAAGCGAGCGGGTCAGCAGCAGTGTCGACAGGATACCGAAAGCTCGGATCGGCTTGGTGACGATTCCGTGGGCGTTCGAGTCCAGAAGGCTGCGCACGACGACCGGACTTTCGTATTGGAGGATCGCGATCAGCGCGACATCCGGCCAGTCGGGGAGCTGCTCTCCCGTCTCGGAGAGAAGGCAAAGCGCGATGTCGGTTTCGCGTGTCGGATGCGTCGGGATCGGCCAGTCGGCATAGACCGTGCAGCCTATGCGCCGGATGTGAAGCATCAACTCTTCGCGGTCGCCATCGGCCGGATGGAAGACCGCAACCCGAAGCGACCGCAATTCCCGGATCATGATTTGAGAGAAGCTCATCGGTGCGGCTCATTCACACCGTTCGGGCGCTTCATAATAGACAAGGTAGGGGTCGGGCTTGACCGGTTCTGGCGCCTCCTCGACGATCCTAAAATCGGCACGACCGGTCGTGACCGCGATACGCGGCCGGATATAGGTGTGGCTGTTGTCCGGATCGACGGTGATCAGTCCTTCGGGGGCCAGATAGTGCTGCCCCAGCACCGCCGCCCGCACCCGTTCCGGATCCGTCGTGCCTGCATCGGCAAGCGCCTTCGCGAACAGATGGACGGTCGAATAGGCCGCCTCGGCCGGGCCGTCGGCCGGCCGCGCGCTGCCGTACCGCGCGCGGTAGCGCTCCACGAAGCGGAGATTCTCGGCGGTCTTCAGCGATTCGAAATAGGGCGCGCAGACCAGGTGACCGGCTCCCACCGGCGTGCGCATGGCGCGCAGATGCACCTCGCTGGTGGTCAGCGCCGCGATCGGCATACGGCGCGCGTCGAGGCCGGCTTCATTATGCGAGTCGTACAGATGGGACGTCCCCGGCCCGATCACGGTCGAGAAGATGACGTCGGCATCCGCCTCGGCCGCGCACGCTACCGCCTCGGCATAGGTCTCGTATCCCGCGCTCAGGGGAACGTAGTGCTCGCCGAGGATGGTGCCGCCCACATCCTCGACGATGTCGCGTATCACGCGGTTGGATTCCCGCGGGAAAAGATAGTCCGAGCCGATGAGAAAGAACCTCTTCCCGACATGGCGGAAGAGGTAGTTGGCCAAAGGAAGGTGCGTCTGGTTGATGGTTGGGCCCGTGTAGATGATGTTGGGCGAATATTCAAAACCTTCATAAACTACCGAGTACCACAGCAGGCCGCCTCGGCGCTCGATCCATGGGAGGACCGCCTTTCGGCTGAACGAGGACGAGCAGCCGAAGATGTTGGCCGCCCCTTCCTCCAGTATCAGGTTGGCGGCGAGCCGTGCATAGGCCGTGGGATCGGACGCCGGGTCCTTGATGATCGGCTGGATCGCCCGCCCCCCCACGCCGCCTGCGTCGTTGATCTCGTCTATCGCCAGCAGCGTTCCCTGCAACTGCGAAATTTCCGACATCGACGTCACACCGGAATGAGAAAAAAGTACGCCTACCGGCCAGCCTTCCAATTCGACCTCCATCAGCCCGCTTCGGCCCTGCCTTCAGCCGCCAAGCGACCCTCCCCGCCATATAGCCCAATCCTTCCGAAACACAAAAAGAAAGTTAAATAAAATGGCCGCTTCAGAAAATACTCTAAATATAGGACTGGATTGGGAAGTCGATCTTATTGATCCTCCATGTTCATTTGGAGGCTGGAATACTGGGCGCGTCGTCCAAAACATATTCGAAAGCTTGATTGAGGATGATCTCGAAGGTGAGATCGGTGCCACCACGGCACTCATACCTGCACTCGCCGAGCGGGTAACGGTCTCGCCGGACGGCCTCACCTATCGTTTCGATTTGCGGCAAGGCGTCCGCTTCCACGATGGAGCCGCCTTCGATGCCGAGGCGGTGCGCCTGAACTTCGCCAGGATGCGGGACACTCTCAGTCCGGTCTATTCGCCGATCGCCGCCAATTACAACCGGATCGGCATCGAGTGGATCGACGCGATCAAACTGGTCGACCCCTTCACCGTGGACATCGAGCTCGGCAAGCCGTTCCCGGACTTTCTCCGCTACATGACCCAGGAGGATGCGCCCGGGGCGCAGGTGTTCGTCAGCCCTGCGGCGCTGGAGACGTTCGGGCCGGACCTGTCGGACCGCGCGCCGGGAACCGGGCCGTTCATCTTCGAAGAGCGCTTTCAGACATCTCGCGGCAGCGGAGTCACGCTGCGCCGAAACGATGCTTATTGGGGCGAGGTGGCAAAGCTGGAAAAGCTGCGCTTCCTTCCGTTTCCTGATGCGACCGAGCGCTTGACCGCCCTGCTCGACGGCACGGTCGACCTCGCCTATGGCCTCGACGGAGCCGATCTGGAGGACCTGCAGCAGCGCGGCTTCGTCGTGCATTCGGGCAGCGTTCCCTATGTCTGGTACCTGATCTTCAACATGAGCGATCCGGTGCTGGCGGACCGGCGCGTGCGTCAAGCCATCGCCCATGCCTTCGATCGGGAAGCGCTGAGCGACGAGGTGTTCAGAGGACAGACCCGTACGGCGAAGGGAATTCTACCTCCTGCGTCTCCGGCCTATGATCCAGAGTACGTCGATCCGTACCCCTACGACCTCGACCAGGCACGAAGGCTCCTCGCACAGGCGGCTCCACCCCCGGATTGGGCCCTGCGAGTCATGTTTGCGACGGCAGGCTCGGCCCAGCTCCAGCCCACTGCAATCATTGGTCGATTGGCCTCAGACCTCGCCAAGGTCGGCATAAATCTAGAGCTGTGTCCGCACGAGGATTGGGTTGAGTACTGCAAGCACTGGCAAAACGGTATGCCCGCCGGGGTAGGGATATCCGAGATGAGTTGGGGTATGTCCTGCGACGTCTGGCTTGATCAGGTTCTACATTCGCGGAACGTCTCCCCTCATGGGGTCAATGCAGGATACTGCCGTATATACGAGCTTGATTCACTGCTAGAGGCTGCCCGTCATGAGCGCGAAGATGCCGAACGGACGAGGCTTTACCGTTGCGCAAATGAGCTCGTCATGCGTGAATTGCCAGTGCTGCCGGTGCTCACCGTTAATACCGGAACGGTTGTGCACAGCCCTCGAGTATCCGGCTTTCGCTATGCCAGACAGAATTGGCATTCATTTCGCAATGTAAGCCTTTCTGGTGCCATCCGCAGGCCGCCACCCTGATGGAATGGCCGAGTCGGAGACATGGATTTACGAAAGGTCTCGACGAAGGCCAGGCTCGCGTTCTCCATCAGTCGCCAGCGATCAGCGACCTGTGTCGCTGCTGAAGGCGCCCTGGCCGCGGCCAGGGCATAGCGCCGCCCCGGTCCCGGGTAATGATGGGGCCCGTGGCTGTTGGTAAAGCCGTGTCTGCACAGCCGGATCGGCAACAATCCGCCGATCACGCTCCTGAATGGCTCTCCGGCGCCCGTGCCGGCATGAGGCTTAAACCCGGAATTTTCCAGCTCTGGCTGGCCCAAATTCGGGTTGCACCTGAGCCGATTGGCTCTTTCTGCTTGCGAATGCGGGGAGGGGGCGGTTCGGAGTCCAGCGCCGACGCCTTGTCTCGCTCGTCGCTTTGGAGCTTGTCGGCCAACTAAATAAGCGGAATCTCAATCATATACGTGTTCGCAGTTTCACCTTGGTCGGCGCGCCGCTTCCGTAAAAACTGGTCACCGCGGCCACAGCCGCGCCGCTCATCACCAGACGCTCCAAAACATCGCGCCGGGCGTGCCGTTCGGTTCGTGCAGCCGGCGCTTCCATTCCATATCGGCAAGATAGCGTTCGCGGTTGATAAACGGCACTGTCGTGAGGCGCGTCAGCGGCGCGCAGATCATCGCGGCGCTGTGTGAAGCCAAAGGCGTTCCTGCCGCCCCTGCGTGGAACCGGATGAAGAAGGCCGAGCTGGCGGCGCTGGCTGCCCGCGAGGGGCAAGGTACGCGGCTGGCTGCCGGACGTGCTGCGTGTGCGGTGAGCGACCTTGAAAACGCGACTTGAGCTGCAACGGGCCGCGGCATCCCGGCGCGGTCCGTTCCCTGATCGGAGTCCGGCAAGGCGGCAGGAAAGCTGTACGGGTTCTCGCGGGACGCTTCGATCGTCCGGCGAAGCCGCTAACAATCCACAGCTTGTCCCGGTCGGCGAAAGGTTGGCGCATCCGAAACTCATGAAATCATGATATTACGACTACATGAGTACGCAAGACAGGATCGCTTCTGCTGTTATGGCAAAGGACCAAACCCGGGGGCAAGGACGGGCGAAGGCGGCTCCCATGGAATCGCCGCAGAAGGACGTGCCGCTCCAGGTCATGGTCCCTACGCCGGTCCGCCGCCAGCTCGCTCTTCTCTGCGCCGAGCGGGGCGAATCGATGAGGACGATCGTCCTGCGGGGCTTGCGGACCCTTGGCGTTGAAATCGACGAGGCAGAACTCGTCGATCGACGCGGAAGGCGCCGGGGATAGCGTTATGGCCCGCAGCGATCTTCTCATAAGCCTCGTGAAGGCCGGTGTCACGGGCGATAACCGGACCCTGCGGCGGACCGTCGAAGCGATTGTCGCCGAAGAGCGGGCCAAGCAACACAATGTGTTGGCGGACCGCCTGGAAAAAGTTGTGGAGATGCCACCTGTGAACGGTATGGCCAACGTCCCGCGCCTCCCCGTCGAGCCCAATGGCCGCGGCGCGCGGGAATTCATCATGGAAATTTCGCCGCGGCGCCGTCTGGACGAGCTTGTGCTGCCCGATCTTACGAAGCTGGCGGCATCACAACTGATCGAAGAGCAGCAGCGCGCCTCACTGCTGCGCTCCCACTCGCTTGAGCCGCGCCATCGCGTGCTTTTGGTGGGCCCACCGGGGAACGGTAAGACCACGCTGGCGGAAGCCATCGCTGAAAGCCTCGCCGTGCCGTTTTTCGTGGTGCGCTATGAGGCGATGATCGGCAGCTTTCTCGGGGAGACCGCCGCGCGGCTTCGGCGGGTTTTTGACTATGCACGGACGACGCCCTGCGTGCTGTTTTTCGACGAGTTCGACGCCGTCGGCAAGGAGAGGGGCGACACGCATGAAACCGGCGAAATCAAGCGGGTTGTGACTTCGCTCTTGATGCAAATCGACGATCTTCCCAGCTATGTCGTGGTCCTGGCTGCGACCAACCACGCGGAGCTTCTGGACCGCGCGGTCTGGCGGCGGTTCCAGCTGCGCTTGACGCTGCCCGCGCCGACGCAAAAGCAGCTCGCATCCTTCCTGTCTGCGAAGGCGCAGCGCCTTGAGCTAAAGCTCGGCGTCAGCACCGAGCAGATCGCCAAGACGTTGGGGCGCGTCAGCTATAGCGAGGCCGAAGAATTCTTCGCGGACGTGCTCCGTCGCCGGGTCCTGTCAGGGGACGGGCAGAGCGTGGTGGAAACAGTGCGTGAACAGATGAAAATCTGGATCGAGCGCGCCGGCAGGGGCACACACCGAAGCAAGGTTGAGAGCGATGCCGGATCGTCCTCTTCTTAATCTTCCGGCGCCTGAACCTTTTACGATGCGCGGACGCGGCGGCGGCGGGGCGAGCATCAGTCGCCCCTCGCGGGACCGGCAGCGGGAGCGCATTGATCCGCGCTTTGAACGTCTCAGCCGCCTGATCGATGATCCGCAGCGCATCCTGGAGCTAACCGGCGATCCCGCTTCCATCGCGCCGGAGCGGGCGATCGTTTTCGAAGTCGAAGGAGCCCTTGAGGACTTTTACGCGCAGGCGCGCGCTCTCGGCTTCGAGTATCTGGGAGATTACGAGGACGATTTCGATCCCAGCGACGATTTCTTTGACGAAGATCATCCGGATAAGATTCTCGGCGGGCGCGTCTATCTGGCTATGCCGGACGTTCAGGCGCTCCGGGAGCTGCTGAGCCTGTGGAACCGCTTCAAGACCGGTCAGCGGATGCCGAACGGACGGGGCGCGTGGCGCGAACTGTTCTCCCGGCTCATCGATGTCCGCGCGTGGGGACCCCAAGACCGGATTCCGCTGGAGACGGTGCGGGCGTTTGAGGAGGAACTGGAGCGCGACCCGGGCGCGCCGGTTCGCTTTGAAGTGGAACTCTGGTTTCATAGCAATGAAGCCCGGCGGGCCCAGGCGCTTGACCGGCTTACGGCAGAGCTCGCCGGCGCCGGCGGGTCGCTGATCGATCACGTCGTGGTGCCGGAGATTCATTACGACGCGGCGCTTGTCGATCTCCCCGCGGCGTCGGTGAGAGACCTTCTGGACAATCCCGATGTCGGCCTCGCCCGCGCCGACGAGGTGATGTTCCTGCGTCCGCAGTCTGTAGCGCGGGCGCCCGCGAGCGAGAATGATGGCGAAGACGGGCCCGCCGCTATTGACGCGCCCGTCTTCGTGTCGAACGAGCCCGTCGCTGCGCTTCTTGACGGCCTGCCCGTCGAAAACCACGCGCGGCTTGCCGGACGCCTGCGGGTCGATGATCCGGAAGGGCTTGCCGCGATATATCCGGTGGCGCAGCGCGAGCACGGCACCGAGATGGCCTCCCTCATCCTGCACGGCGATCTCAATCACGGGGAAGCGCCGCTGCCGCGGCCGCTTTATGTCCGGCCCGTGTTCCAGCCTACCGGCAATGGCGAACGCACGCCCTACGACCGGCTTCTCGTCGATGTCATTCATCAGGCCGTGCGCCGCATCAAGGCGGGGGATGGAGACGAGCCGGCAGCGGCGCCGCAGGTCGTCCTGATCAACCTTTCGCTTGCGGACGAAAAGCGCCCCTTCGCCCGCATCATGAGCCCCCTGGGCCGCCTGCTCGATTATCTGAGCTGGCGGTACGGTGTGCTGTTTCTCGTCAGCGCCGGGAATATCACCGACCGTTTGCCGATCGACGGATATGCCACGTGGGGAGACTTCGAAGACGCCACGCCCGAGGATCGTGAAAGGGCAGTGTTCGCGTCCTTGAACGCGCAAAAGAGCCAGCGCACCTTGCTGTCTCCGGCTGAGGCGATGAACGCCCTGACCATCGGGCGGCGCACGCGGGATCGGCGTTCAACGGCACCCTTGCGGCAGGGCGCATCGATCCGTTCACGACGGACGACGTCGCCAACATCATTTCCGCGATGGGGCTGGGCTTCAAGAAAGTCGTCAAGCCCGAGCTGCTTTTCAGCGGCGGCCGGGCGCCCGTGACGATGGTCGCTTCCGGAGAACAGCTAGAGGTCAGGCCGGTCAACGCCGGCGCCCGGCAGTTCGGATTGAAGGCGGCCAAGCCGTCGCCTGCGGGAGCCACCAACTACGAAGATTTCACCTGGGGCACGAGCGCGGCAACGGCGCTTGCCACCCGTGCGGCACATCGCATCCACGATGCGCTGATGGACCGCGCGGGCGGCTCGATGCATGCTGACGCCACCATTGATCAGCTCCCTCTGCTGCTGAAGGCATTGATGGTCCACGGCGCGCGCTGGAGCAACAAAGGCGCCATGCTGGACGGGTTTTTCGGTCCCCAGGGACAGGGTTCTCATCTGGCGCGCCGGGACGACATCGCGCGGATTCTCGGCTATGGCGTCCCGGATATCCAGCGAGTTATCGACTGCACGGAAAACAGGGCAACCCTGCTCGGCGCCGGATCAATTAGCGCCGACAGTGCCGTGCTGTACCGGATACCGCTGCCTGACGGCCTCGACGGCGTCCGGGCCCTGCGCTCGCTCACCACAACGCTGGCCTGGTTTTCGCCGATGAACCCGCGCCACCAGGGTTATCGCATGGCGGCGCTCGATATCAGTGCCGCAGGGGACGACAGGTATTGGATGGCCGATTCTCGCGATTCCGCACAGCCGACCGATAAGGCCATCGTTCGGGGAACGGTCTGTCACGAACGCCGGACAGGGGAAGACGCGCGCGTGTTCGTTGACGACGGACATCTGCTGCTGAGGGTTTCTTGCCGTGCTCCTGCGGGCGTGCTCGCCGGCCCTGTTCCCTATGCCTTGGCCGTCAGCTTTGAAGTTGCTGTAGGGGCCGGAATCCAGGTCTACGAACAAGTGCGGGCCCGGCTGGCCGTGCCCGTACGGGCGGGCGCCCCTAGCTGACGGGGCTATGAGATAGCAGGAGCCGAGGCGAAGAGCGGGTATCGACAACGCAGTCCCCAGGGGCGCGACCGTCGCGATATTCCACAGAGGAACCCAGATGAGAGAGTGGGCGCATGGCGGACGAGACCAAGCTGCTGGAATTGATTGCCGTCTGCGACGACCCCCGAAAGCTGCGCGTATGGATCGAAAACGCGCGCAAGGAACGGCGCGCCGATATCGAAGCCGCCGCCTTTCGCCGGCTGGTGGCGATCCTTCCGAAGGAAAAGCCCGGGACGGTAGAGCACGATTTTTGGAGGACCATCCACGCCTTCGAGCATGTCCTGAGCGAGGAACGCGGCAAGACCACGCGGCTTGCGAGGACGCGGCAGAAAGTGGCGCGCGTCGGCGAAATCGCGACGCTGACGGACTGGGCGACCAGCACCAAGAGCACGGACGGCTTCGACATGCTGCTGGAACGCAAGATGCCGGAGCTCACAGGAGAGGCCATCGTGCTGCGGCACGCAGAGCGGTTCGACACTGCGGTCGTGGAGGCCGCGCGCCGGCGCCTTGAAGGGGCGGGCATCGATGTAGCGTCCCTGCCTGCCAGCGTTTTCTAACCAGGGCGCATCCCTTACGGGCCGGGCTCTACGATGCTGCGGCGCAGCTGTGCGGAGCCGTCCCATCTCCGGCCCATGCGGGTGACGATCCCTTGCGCGAAGAAGAAGCTCTGGAACCCATCACCAAAGCAGGAGCTTTCGTCCAGATCGCCGTCGCCCTCATCGGGTGAGGCGACGGACGGCTCCAGACGAAGCAGGCTTTGCCGGGACATGGCAAACTGCGCAAACGTTGAGCCCGAGGCTCATTTTGTACGCTGAAGGACGCGGTAGATATCCTCATACGTGAAGGCCGTGCTGCGGCCGATCAGGAAGGATGGGGCGAACCTCTCGATAAGGCCTTGGCCTGGGTCGAGAATCGCCCTGATATCTCTCCGTATCTGCTTTAGCTGCGCACTTGTCCGGTCAGCGATTCGATCCCGTTCCAGAATGGCTGTGACCATTCATCCTGACGGCGTTCGCGCGCCTTGCCCCGGCAATGCGTGCGGATGTAACGCACCGGCGCTTGCAGGAATATGTAGAGCGCCGTCGTGCACCCACCCACAAAGACGAGCCGGGCACGGAGCTCATCGCCGAGAGCGACGGCCACGGCTTTCAACATCTCCTTGAATTGGCCTTGAACCGTCATCCCAGCCTCTGTGCGAGCAGATCGGCGGCCAGCTTGGCTTCGCGCTGATTGCCCAACCTGATGGCGTCGATGAGCGCGAGATAGGCGTAGAGACGTTCGTCCTTCTCAGCTGCTTCCGGCACGCTCTTAAACAATGGCTCGATCGATTGGCCCATTTCCTTTCCGTGGGCATACGGCCACACGCTTAAGAGGGTGCCGGCGCTATGCAGGGATTCCCTGAGGATCGGTGCGGCGAATGCCGTGGGCAAACCACGCTGCATGGCGCCGGGCACCGCAGGAAAGACGAACTTCAAGCCATGAACAATGAACTCGCGCAGGCCGCGCCGGTTTGGCTTTGGACGGCCGGTCTTTCGGTCTTTGGTCGCGATGCCGGATGCAATGCTGCGGTTGATGGAGGCGCTGACTTCGGTCTTGCTGATCCCGAGCGCCGCCTCGATGGCGCGCACGGAATAAGGATCCTCTCCCAGAGTCGATCCATGGCGAGCAACTTGTGAATCGCTATATTGCCCGTCGTCCTCCAAGCTTGCCAGCTTGAGCAGGACGACCACATCCTGGCTCTTCATCATCAGTCGGCACCCGTCCCTTGTCCTAGGACAGAGGACAGAGGACAGAGGACAGAGGACAGAGGATCACGGTCAGCGTTCCGGTGTCAACGGGATTGGCGGTTCTCAGCTCTCCTCGTCAGCCTCAACTTCTTCCCCAAGCTCCTCGTCGTCCGGCTCACCTGCCATTAGCCCGAGCGGGATATCCCCCGCCAGCAGCATCTCCTTGCTGAGCAGGCCGGCATCCTCGAGCGCTTCCATATCGGGAAGATCGCGCAACGTGTCGAAGCCGAAATGCGACAGGAATTCCCTGGTCGTCACATAGGTGTAGGGTGCGCCGGGATGCGGCGAGCGCGGACCGGCGGCGATGAAGCCGAGCCGGCGCAGATGACCGATGGTGTCGCGACTGATCTCCCGGCCGAAGAATTTTCCCAGCTCGCCGCGGGTGATCGGCTGGAAGTAGCCGATGCACAGCAGCACCAGCGCCTCGGACTGCGACAGCGGCTTGGCCTCGCTGGTGCCGAGGCCGGTGGCCACCTTGATCGCCTCAGCAAAGCTCTTGCGGGTGCGGTGCTGCCAGCCGCCGGCGACGGCCACCAGTTCATAGGGCCGGCCGCGCAGCTCGGCGCGAATGTCGTCGATGAGATGATCGAGGCTGCAGTCGCGGCCGACCACTTTTGCCAGCACCTCGCGGGTCACTGGCTCGGGCGAGGCGAAGATCACCGCCTCGACTCGCCCCATCCATTCGCGCCAACGCAGCTCCGGCGGCAGCTGCTTGAGCTCGGCGTCGAAGCTCACCGGGGTTGTCGCACGCCGCGCCATCTCAAAGACCGTAGAGCTTGAAGCTGGAGCGGCCGGTGAGCTCGCGCACCGCGCCCAGCGCCTCGAGGCGTTCGAACAGCCGCCGCGCGCCCCAGCGCGAGAGCTTTGCCGTCGCCAGCGTGCCTGGCACCGCATCGTCGTCGAGCAGCCGGGCGATCGCCTCCCCTGCCCCCTTGGCGCGCAGTTTTGGGGCGACCGCCTGCAGTCGGCCGGCGCGCGGCACGATCTCGGCGGCACAACGCAGGGCTCGCGCCGCGCCCTGCGCCACGGCGAGGCAGACGGCGGCGTCGAAACCGGCGTCATTCGAACGAAGGCGCCCTCCCCGGCCGGCACCGCGGAAGGCGGCGCCGTGCGCCTCGGCCATCAATAGCGGCACCGGCAGCGGCCAGCGCAACCGCAGCGCCACCACCTGGTCGGCCAGCCACCAGCCGAGCAGGCCGGCATTCGGCGCCGTGGTGTCGACGGCTCGGAGGATCGCCGCGGCGACGAGCGGCGCGGGACGACCGCCGCTGAGCTGGCGGTCGATCTCTTCCGGAAGAGAGGCCAACCCTTCACCCCGGCTGATGCCCAGCAGCGCACCGGTCGATTGAAGGACTGTTGCATCGACGCCCGGGGAGCGCTCGGCGAGGCGCCGCCAGGCGGCCAGCAGCCGGCCGGCGGGACCCGGATCGCCATCGGCGGGGCGCAGCATCCAGGCATCGCGCAGCGCCGCCTCGTCCTCGGCACGACCCGACTGGCGCACCGCCGCGGCGGCGCAGCTCAGCGCCAGCCGCGCGCGCCAGGCGCCGGCCCAGGGCGGGTTCGATCGCACCAGATTATCGAGGGACGTCAACGCTCCGCCGGCGAGAAACGCCGCCTCGACCGGGTCGGTCACCGGGCCGCGCGGGACCGCCCAGCCGGGGACAGTTGGCACGGCGAGCGGCGTCGGAGAGAGCGGAATCGGCGCAAGATCCATGACGGAAGCCTAGCCGCGTTGTGCGCTTTCGTCTAGGTTATCGAGCATCAACCGCACAACCTGTCGTCGAATAATAATGTCCGATAATGTTGCATTATCGGTCGTATTGCTCTTTATAGAGGAGATGATCGATGACGTTTGTCAGCAGACCGGAATTCGTGAGACTCGGCCGCCGTCGAGCCGTTTTTTGAAGCGGTTTTCGTGAGACAGCCTGCCAGATCCAGAGCTGGGCGCGTTGCTAACAGACTGAAATCGTTGGTTTCCAGACGCCTTTCCCAGCCAGAGGCGCGCCTTGTTACGCAGTCTCACGATTTCCGGTTTGGATGGACATTGTCTCGGGAATACCGCCCCGATCAGCGCGGAAGCCCGGCCAAGCGCGGCTCGCACATCTTGAAGACAGCCTGCTGTTCGGTGGACGTCGCCGGATGCGGACGCAGACCCCATTCCATCGACCTCGTCAGGAGGCCGCTGAGGCCGATCGAACGGGTTGGGCGAGGCAAGGGTCGGAAAACGGCTAGTGGCCGCCTGCGGGCTTCTGAGCGGCCTTGGCGGGCCTCCAGCTTTTTTGGGGGATCAGGAGAGCGCTTGAACCCGTTGATGGCTGAAACGGGCACCTGTCACCGCTCTTCCGGCCTCCCCGCTGTGCCTGGTGCAGGGAGCGGCACGTCCGACAGCGTAGCGGATTGCCGCCGGCCATCCGTCGATCAGCGCCATTACCTTCTTTCGGCCGAACTCGTCGGAAACCTCCAGGACACGAACGATCGCGCCGATCGGATTCTTCAGAACCCGGGCAACGCCGATGGCAAGCGCGTACCGCTCCGCCCGTGGCGCACTCGGCAGATCGGCGATGGTTGAAGACAGACGCTGATCGCTGATCGGCACCGCAGTCCTGAATTCCGGCACCACGACACTCAGAACCGGGCGCCGGCAGGGTCGCGACAGAACGGAAGGATCGCGCTGATGCGGGATCGGCAAGTGCGCGAGTTCCCACGGTTCCGGAGGCGACGATTTCCGAGACGGCAAAAGCAGCAGCGACAGCACCGAGCCGACAGGAATCGCGGCAATCTCCCTCTCCATTGCCCATTGAAGCAGGACTTCCGCACCCCGACGGCCTGATGCTTCATCGCCGAGCGCGCTGACGCCGCTCATTTCGCCGCCGAATAGTGGCTCACGGTGCCGATCGCACCAGAACGCAAAGGCAAACGACCAGCCTCTCAGACGCTGCGGTCGTTGCGTGCCGCGCGAGCAGGCCGGGCAAATCTCTCTGGAGCTGGGTCGAAGCAGGCTGCGATAGCGCGGCGGTGCGCCACGGAAGGTCATGGCGAACAGACGTTCGGCCGAACTGTTCGTCGCGACTGCGATGCGCTCCATGTCGGCCTGCACAGGCTCGAACTCAAGCTGCAATGCCGGACGAACGCAACCAATATGCGCTTGCAGCTCGTCCAGGGACACCAGATAGACGTCGGCGATCCGCTCCAGCCAGGAACTCAGCCGCTCGTCTCGAAAGGGCGGCGGCACGATCGGCAGCGGCGCCCTCCCCTCCCCCGTCACGGTTTAGGCCGCGGCGAAGGTCGCCGGCGCGGCGACACGATGATCGAGGATCGCAGTCGGCGTGATCCGCTCGGTTCCCGAGAGGATGGCATCCGTGGCGAGCTCGATCACCATCCGGAAGATCGATGCCGTGATGCCGCCATTGGCTTCGACAAGCCGCTTGAGCGCGCTGTCCGTCATCTCGGACGGCAGGCGCAGCGGCAAGGAGTAGAGGAGACCGCCGATCAGGCCATGGAAGTCGGCATCGTGCCGCCACGGCGGCAAGCCGTACGGCTCAAAGCGGCTGTTGAGGTGGGCATCGCCCCGGATCGCATCACGCGCCTCGTGCGAGCCAAGGCAGATCAGGGGAATCCGCAGTTCGTTACCGAGGAAGCGCAGCAGATTGAGCATTCGGCGCTGTTCCCGGTAGGTGCCCGCAATCAGATTCTGAACCTCGTCAATGATCAGCATGCGTGGCGCGGTTTCCTGAAGCAGCCGCAGCGCCTGCGTTTCGAGCTGTCCGAGTGTGGCACGGGTTGGCGGCGGCGCGCCAATCACCGACAGAAGGCGATGATAAAACCGCCCCTCATCCGGGGAGGGGACCATCTGCACGACGATGACAGGCCGGTGATGGATTCCGCTGCGCTCATCGAACCGAGGCGGATGAGCGCGCACGAACTTCTCGATAATCATCGTCTTGCCCATGCCCGAGGCGCCGAAGATCAGCAGGTTGGGCATGCGGGCGCGCTTGGGAAACAACAGCAGCTCTTCGAGCTTGTCGAGCGCCTGGCGGGCACGCGGATAGTCGATCCATCGATCCACCCGGATGTGCTCGATGCGCTCCCGCGCGGGCAGATCGGCATAGGCCTGAACGGCGGGATCGAGATGCGGATAAGCCGTCATTCCCATACCTCCACCGGGAAATGCGGCAAGGCGATCACCGGCTCGTCCGCCGGCGCGCTTGCCGGAAGCGCTGGCCTTGCCTGCAGATGAGCGCGCCGCGCGCGCAGCCTGCGGGCTTGTGTGGTGTCCCGGGTTGCCTGTTCGACCAGGGCACGCTGCGCAGCGATCGTCTGGAAGATCGTTTCCTCATCGATCTCCCGGCGGCCGCGCGCCCGCTGCACGCGCAGCGCCGCCTTCTGCTCCCACAGCGTGATGGCCGGGCGTCCAGGGTTGCGCGTGGGCGCCATCAGATAGTTCCCACCCAGCTTGACGAAGACCCGATGCAGATCCCGCGGATCGTACTTGACGAGAACCTTGTCGCTGCTCCGGCCGATCCAGGGGGCAAAGCCGTCCGACCAGTAGCAGATGTTGTTGATGTGGATGCCGGTTCGCCGCAGTACACGCGGCTCAAATGGTAGAAAGTCGATCAGGAAGGCGAGCGGATCGCGCACCTGCCGCGGAGGGCGCCCGGATATGGCCTCGTGCCAGGCCGCACCGGGCGGCCGGCCGATACCGCGGTGCAGATCGGAATGGTAGGCGATGATTTCCAGCGCCAGCCAGGCCTCGAGCTCGCGCATGGTCATCACGGCGCGCGCCTCGGGATCATAGTCGCCGCGGTCCAGCACATTGGAAAAATGCGTGCCGGGCAGCAGATGGACCGCCCCCATCATCGTGCCGATCAGGCGCTCGACGTGCCCCCCGAAACGCGGTGTTCCCGGCGGACGGTAGGAGATGGCAATATTGTGGTCGTCGCAGCCCCTCTTGAAGGCGCGCGCGTGGAATTCAGCGCCGTTATCGACATGAATGCACTCGGGCAGGCCGCTCGTCGGCCAATCCAGCGAAATCCCCCGACCCTGCAGCCAGCGGGTCTTGTCGATGATCACGTGCGTCAAGCAAAGCGCCACCGACGTCACCGACGGCGCCTCCAGAGACAGGTAAAAGCCCAGCACCATCCGGGTACAGACATCGATCGCGATGGTGAGGATCGGTCGACCGATCGGCTGCCTCTCGATCGGGTCGACCACCGTCACGTCGACCTTCGTATGATCGATCTGGACGATCTGCAGCGGATGCTGCGCTGAAAGCTCGCCGGGTAGTGCCAGGAACTGCGCGTCGGCCCGGGCCTTGCCCTCGCGACGGCGCGTCATAGCTTCCGTATCGAACGTCGCAAGGTATCCTTTCAGGCGTCTGATTGAGGGCGGCGCCAACTCGCTCACCCGGCAATCGGCCGAGATTCGCTTCCACAGGCGCGTCAACGTGGGCTTCTCGGGTGTGGCGTAGAATGTCGTGATGTTGCGGTCGACGATCGCCTTCAGGGCAGGATCAAAGGCGTCGATTCCGGCACGCCGCCCTGGCTTTCGACTAATGAGCGCAGTGGCGCGCTCCTCCGTCCGGTACCGCTTTAGCCACCGTAATAAGGTCGCGCGACTGACGGCAAGCTCCGCCATAGCGTCCGCGACATCAGCTGCACTCGGGCGTTGTGGCATCCGTCGTAGAACATCTGCATACCTGAGCGCGTTCTGCCATTCCTGTTCGTCGAGCTGGTCGCGTTCCATGCCTATTCACGCGGATGGTCGATCAATCTAGTCTCACCATAACTGAATCGCGTGACGGTTCCGTCTCAGCAGATCCGACTCGGTCTCACAAATTCTGAATCGGCTAACCCATTGAAAATAAGCGATCGCCAGTCTCATGAAAAACCGTCGGCTGACACCCGCGAATGGCCATCGGCCGGGCCCAGGGCCGCGAGAATCCGCGTCCGCAGGTGTCGTGCATTTCATCACGGCATCGCGTATTAGGTAGAATATCGCCAATCAGGAACCTGGGCATAACGAATGGCTCTGAGCATCAAGGATCCCGAGACGGAGCGCTTGGCGCGCGACCTCGCCGCGCGTACCGGCGAGACGATCACCGTCGCCACCCGCCGGGCGCTTGAAGAGCGCCTCCGCCGAGTGGGATCCAACGCCCGCAAGGCGGCCCTGCTGGAGGACCTGGCGGCGATCCAGCGGCGCTGGAACGCCCTGCCCGTCCTCGACACCCGCAGCCCCGACGAGATCATCGGCTACGACGAGAACGGGCTCCCCTCCTGATGGTCATCGACACCTCCGTGCTCGCCGCGATCGCCTTCAACGAGCCGGAGGCGGCTCGCTTCCGCGCGCAGATCGCCGATGATCCCATACGGCTGATCTCAGCCGCCACGGTCCTCGAGGCGGCGATGGTGATCGAGATCCGTCTTGGCGAGGCCGCCGGCGCCGATCTCGACCTGTTCCTGCACAAGGCCGAGGTCGAGATCGTTGCGGTGAGCACCGAGCATGCCGATCAGGCCCGCCGGGCCTGGCGCCGCTATGGCAAGGGTCGCCATCCGGCCGGCCTCAACTTCGGCGACTGCTTCTCCTATGCCCTCGCCGCGCTCAGCGGCGAGCCGCTGCTATTCAAGGGGAATGACTTTTCACAGACGGACATCAAGGTGGCCTGAGGATGACCGACGGCGCCTCCACCGAACAACCGCTGGAAAACGGAACGCCGGCGCCGCCGGCCCTGGTCCCCTCCCCTGCCCTTCCCGCGCATTTGGAGCGGCTCACGGAGCGCGCGCGCGACTACGTCGATGCGGCGAGCTCGGCGAACACCCGCCGGGCCTACGGCTCCGACTGGAAGCACTTCTCGGCCTGGTGCCGTCGGCAAGGCCTTGAGGTTACCCCGCCCTCCCCTCAGGTCGTCGGCCTCTACATTACCGCCTGCGCCTCCGGCGCCGTTATCCCCGGGGGCAAGCCCAACGCGGTCTCGACCATCGAGCGCCGGCTGTCGGCGATCGGGTGGCACTACACCCAGCGCGGCACGCCGCTCGACCGGAGCGATCGGCACATCGCCACCGTGCTCGCCGGCATCCGCAACACCCACGCGTCCCCGCCCCGGCAGAAGGAAGCGGTGCTGCCCGAGGACGTCATCGCCATGCTCGAGACGCTGGATCGCGGCACGCTGAGGGGATTGCGCGATCGCGCCATGCTGCTCATCGGCTTCGCCGGCGGCTTGCGGCGCTCCGAGATCGTCGCGCTCAATATTGGCCGCGATCAGACCGAGGACGGCCACGGCTGGGTCGAGATCCTCGACAAGGGCATGCTGGTCAGCCTGCGCGGCAAGAATGGCTGGCGCGAGGTCGAGATCGGTCGCGGCTCCTCCGATTCAACCTGCCCGGTCGTCGCGCTGCAGACCTGGCTCAGGCTGGCGAAGATCGGCCATGGGCCGCTGTTTCGCCGCGTGACCGGCCAGGGCAAGGACGTCGGTCCGGATCGTCTCACCGACCGGCAGGTCGCCCGCCTCGTCAAGCGTACCGCGCTCGCCGCCGGCGTGCGCGCCGATCTCAGCGAAGGCGAACGGGAGGAGAAGTTCGCGGGCCATTCGCTCCGAGCCGGCCTCGCGTCCTCGGCCGAGGTCGAGGAGCGCTTCGTGCAAAAGCAGCTGGGCCACGCCAGCGCGGAAATGACCCGGCGCTACCAGCGCCGGCGCGATCGCTTCCGGGTCAATCTTACCAAGGCCGCGGGCCTGTGATTTCCGGGCAAACTCATTCGGGATAGGCGTCTGCGCCCGCCGATGTTGCACTCTTGAAAAGAATGAACCCCAACGGGTTGCCGGGCTCGCAGGTCGCATCGCTGCGGAGTCCCGCGACCCTGCCATTCACGCCACTGGTATATTCCGCCACGACCTCACCGAATGTGTTGCGCTGAATTGCAACCTTCTGCCCGGCCGTGACCTCCTCATCCATCTGCACGAGGTGCTCAACAAAGCCGCCCTGGCTCGCGATAATCGGAAACGCGCTGTTGCCGACGAAGACATTGCTGTCCGCGGCGGTACGGCCCACGGGACCGGCGATGATCCCGTAGTTCTTGAGCACGTTCATCGTGCCCTCGACGAAAAGAGCGATCTTGTCGGGGTCGAGCTCGCGCGCGGCGCCGACTTCCGGCGTGAAACACGGGATGCCGACGTCGACAAGCGCGTTGTGCAGGACGCTGGGATAGGCCGGATAGTCCCAGATCTGGCCGATCGGGTAAAGCTCCATCATTATCTTGACGTCCGGCAGGGTACGGTCGCCGATGTTGAATGCGGCAACCTTGAACCCCGTCGCTCCCGTGTGGAAATCGATGGCGAGATCAGAGTTCGGCTTCAGCAGCCTGTTGAAGAGCAACCCGGCGTGACGGCTGGCGGCGCTGATGCCGTTTTCGTTTCCCGGCCATTCTCGATTCATGTCGATCAGATCGATGCCTCTGCCCGAATTGGGCCAGCGGCGCTGCATGCTTTCGATGGCCGGTCGCGCAACGTCGAGGACGGCCATCACCGAACCCGACATCTCCTCGGGATTAAGCTGGTTCATCACCGTCTGAACCGTGTGTATCGAGCTCATCTCGTCGCCGTGCACGCCGCTGACCAGCGTGATTCGTTTCCCTGGCCGCACTCCCTTGGCGACGATCACCGACACGTTCCAATGCTGACCGGTGGGCATTTGCGCACCCTGGAAATACAGCAGGTGCTTCCTTCCGGGCCCGAGATCGCCGATGTCGAGCGTGCTGGCGACCAGCTTCCCCAGGATCACGTCGCCGGTATAGACGGATCTCTTCAACCCGCTTGCTGCCGTCTCAGTGGAGGGCGCAGCGACATTCTGCGCTTTGGCCGGGCCGGCGCTGGCTGCGAGGACAGCCGAAGCGCCGACCGTGGCAATAGACGCCCTCATGAAGTCGCGGCGATCGAGGGTGTCCTCGGGTTTGTCCGACATCCTGAATGTCCTTTGAAACACAGCGGGCCGTAGCTGACCGCAGACCACTGTTTGGACCGCTGGAAGCTCGTTCGCAATTGTCGATGGCCGTGCTGCCCGCAATGTGAGGTTTGCTGCATGCGCCGATCCGGCGGCATCTTTGCGCGCAAGGCCTCCGAAATCGCCAAACCTCCAATGTCGTGCCGCGGCTCCTCCCCTGCCCCATCTCGGTCTATTTGCCCGAGCTCAGCATGGCGTACCGACATCTCAGTACCCAGATAGAGGCTCGCGTTTTCACTCTACCCGCCTCGCACGGCGGCATCCTGACATGCACCAAAATTCTTCGGGACCTCAGCGGCGGCAATGGTCGCGGTCATGGTCAATCTCCTATGTTCCGGGTGAAGCAGCTGAGCCGTGCCGCGGCCCAGATGATCCAGCGCTACCAGCGCCGCCGTGATCGCTTACCCGTCAACCTTACCAAAGCGGCCGGGCTGTAACTTTTCGTGGAAGTCATTTGGGATAAGCATCCACCCTCGGCGGTCGGTACTCTTCATGATCTCGAATGGAGAGTTTCTTGAGGTTGGAGCGACCTTGACATATACAAGCATATACACACGGAGGCGCACTTATGGCCGAGCCACATCAATCCCCTGCCAAAGAGGTCCGGCTGTTTCGAAACAACCGCAGCCAAGCCGTTCGCATTCCCGTGGAGTTTGAACTGCCGGGCGACCGTGCACTGATCAGCCGTGAGGGCGACAGGATCATCATCGAACCCGTGCGGCAGAGCACGGGCCTGCTGGCGCTGCTGGCGACATGGGAACCGCTCGACGAGGATTTTCCCACGATGGGGGACACGCCGGTCGAACCGGAGGATATATTTTGACGCGCTATCTGCTGGATACGAACATCATCAGCGACATGGTGCGCAATCCAGCCGGCAAAGCTGTCCGACAGCTTCAGAAGGTCGGTGACGGTAACATCTGCACCAGCATCATCGTGGCCTGCGAATTGCGGTACGGTTGCGCCAAGAAGGGCTCGGCGAAGTTGCTGGGCAAGATCGAGGAGCTGTTGGCGACGATCCCGGTCCTGCCGTTGGAGGTCCCCGCAGATGGCGAATACGGCGGCATTTGCGCTGAGCTTGAGGCGGCAGGGCAGAGCATCGGCCACAACGACCTTCTGATTGCTGCGCACGCTTACACGTTAGGAACGATCTTGGTCACGGCCAACGTGGGCGAGTTCAGCCGAATCAGAGGCCTGAAGGTCGAGAATTGGCTCGGGTGATGCCCGGTCCTCTATGGCAAGGGGCTGGAAATGATGTAGCCGATCCATCTTCCTGACGTTGCCTCGGTAGAGGCTGTGCTGCGAGGCTTGTCGCCGGCGTCGGCGGTCTCCGATCTTGCTCCAGCGCTTTGTACTGCTATGAGCACCGCGGCGAACGTGAGATCGACTTCATCACCCGGCCGTTAAAGCAGCCGAGCGAACCATCATCACAGCCGATAAAACTCAGCGCTGTGCATGTGCTGATGGATCGCATCGCACGGATCGACGCAGAGATCGATCTTCCGTTTGGATGGTTTATCGTGATGCAACTGGGTCGACCCGGAAGTCGGGCAAGCCATCGCGGCAGGTTTGCGTGCCGCTCGGGTCCGACTTCCAGATAGGGGCGCCGAGACGCTGCTGCGTTGGTCAGCCAAGCCCTACGATTTCTAGCACGACGCCGTCCCCGCATCGAAGGCGTTCGATGGGTCACAACGATCGCCGACATCACCCGGTGATCTGCGCGTTCCAGTCTTCGGCTTCAGGCCAAAGGCGCAGGAATGCCGCTCCGGCGGTGGCAGCAATTTCCCGCAGTCGTGCAGCGTAGACGTCGCCCTGATCGTTTGCATCGCACGCCGCCACCACCAGGGAGCCTGGACGAGCGGCGAGGGCTCGGATGAACTGGTCGGTGGCCGGCGCCCACCCTCCCCCGGTGCTGGCATAAATGGTGTCGACGCGACAGCCTTCGATTGCGGCGAGGCTCATTGCGTCGATCGCCGCCTCCGTGACACAAAGGCGCTGGGCCCCTTCTTCGCCCAGCCGAAATAGCGTCTTTGAGCCGCCAGCAGCGAAGCCCCGCCATTTCGGACCACGCTCCTCCCAGCCTACGACGCTGCCTGCAGCGTTTAGGTGTGCCGCCCACATCGACCCCTTCGGCCCTTCGCGCAGCCTGCCCGCCGCCACAGCTCTCTCAACGACCGCCGCGGGGATGCCGCGTGCTTCGGTTAGATAGGCCCACACGTCGGATCCGGAACTTGGAGGAGACCGATCGGCCCAACGCTTCGCAGGTGCGACACTGGCACTCCGGCGCGATCTGCGTTGCCATACCGGATCGCGCGGTACGAAGCCCACGAGCTCGTTGACAACCTGCATCGCACTCGGAAATCCATCGGCCCCGAGGTGCTGGGCAAGATCGTACACGTCGCCCTTGGCCTGTGACTTCGGATCGAACCAACCTCGGCCCTGATGGTTGACGATGATGATTTCGCCGTCCGCGCGTCGATATTTAATCGAGCGGGGCGTGCTTTCTCGAACGTCGACTTTCCAGCCGTGGCTCTCCAGGAGGGCGGAGCAGGGCACTTTTTCCTTGATCTGATCTCGGTCGTTGTCAGCCATGAGGGAAGTCCTTTCCCTGGCGGTCGGCCAGCGACGCCGTTACAGCTGTTACCCCACCTCGCCAACCCATTGACGTCCCGTACGTTTCTTCCATTTTAGGATAGCCAGCCCGCTTGGAAGCCCCGCGGCGCCGCCGAGCTGGTCGACAAGTTACAGCTGTAACCCCCATCGCACGGTTCATGAGGCGCTACCGCGTGCCCGCTTTAGGGCGCCGTCCGCAAGTCCGAAGAGGCTCTTTTCGAGATGCAAGCTGCCCTCGACGGCACGGTCAATCATTGCGCGGAAGTACCCTCCCGGACTCGAAATCTGCTCCGGGCTCCTCATCGACTTTTCGAGAACCGTGATCAGGATGGCGGCCGCGGCGTAGCGACCAACCTTCCCCGCACCATCCACCCAGGCCGCCTCCGACAGCCCGATCATAACGCGCATGATTTCGGCGGCGCCGGTGAGGTCCGGCCAGCTCTTAAACGATCGGCCTGTGATCTCGCAGGATTCCGGACATGCAGAGCGAATTAGGCCGACCGAGACAGATGAAAGAACCTCGGACTGGATTTCGTCGGTACTCCGCGAGGCCCTTGCCCCCGGCAGGTGTTGCCCGGACCGACGATTTGCTCCAGATTTTCTTTCGGTTGGAGGAACGACCGCTGCGCGGTCGTTGTCTGAGGTAAGAGAGTCTCGCTCGTTAGAGCGAGGCCGTTCATATTTACTTTCAAATGAGTTTTGATGGGTTGTATTAATATTAGGCGCGACATTCATGTCACCCTCGCATGACATTTGATTAGAAACGACGTCGTCAGTCACCTCGGTGATGATCCGACGATGGAGCTCTTCGAGCGCTTGTGCTTCGGTCTCATTTCCCTGCCCCCGCCGCTTGATCTGCTCAAGTTCAGCCAGCCAGCCCTCGGCCTGATCCGGATAGGCGTCGCAGGCGTCTACGATCGCCCTCGCGAGCCGCGTCGTCGCCCTCCGGGCCTCTTGCTCGCCGTTCAGGCGTGCCTGAAACTCATCGACGAGGCGCTTCAGCTCGTGGATCCTCACCCGCGCCGGCGTGAAGTCCAGGCCATAGCCTTTGCCGATCTCGCCATCCTTGTCGCGATAAACGAAGCGGCGCCCTGTCGGGCTGTCCCGGTAGGCCACGATTCCCGCCTCAACCAAACGCCGGATGCAACGAGAGACCTGGCGCACCGATCGCGCCGTGTACTCGGCGAGCTTCGCATTTGAAATCGCAACGATCGGGCGGCTGGCACCCTTCCAGTCATCGGCTCGTGAGAGACCGATCAGGATATCCATTATGTGATAGGTCGCTCCGTCGATCCCCAGGACCGGCGCTGCCTTCTTGAGGATAACCGCGACTTCCGCCTTCGAGACCTGCGGTATGTCGTTTGCCATCGCGAGCCGCGCGCTCGCGAGAATCCCCGGGGTGACGCGCCGAAACGACGCAATTTCCGTAGCTTGGGCCATAACCAGCTGTTCCGCGACCCAAGGGTTGCGGCTCCATCGCTCGAGTGGATGAAAAGCCAGCAAATCGGCGCACATCACCATGCCCCGACTGGAAACCAGGGCTTGATTGTGCCAGTGCCCCGTCATAGAATCAGTTTGTCACCGCTGATGCTGACGGAACGAGACCGTTCTGTTGGCTAGGGATTAAGGGCTTGCCGATTGCCGTCGGTGAGCCCTTTTCCTATTTGGGGTATCAGGTCATGATTTCGCTCCTTGTTCCGAGCGCCTGAATTCCTCCACCAGCTGGGGCAGCCGCTCGATCAGCCAAGCTGAGAGGCCGGGTGCCGGGGCATGTGGAATGGAAATCTGTGTGACCTTCGACGTTCGCTTCGTTGTCACCGAAAGCCCGTCGCCGAGATCAAGCTCTCCTGGCGGTTCCTGTGCGTCGGCGCGCCGATCGAGAATCTGAAGCACCGCAGCGAACCGGTCGTCGCTGCTCAAGGACTGCCATTTCTCTGAAGCCACCAATCCATTGACGGCGGAATTCGCATCGGCTGGAAGCTTCTGATCCTTGAAGAATGATCCAAGCTTCTCCCATTTCGGCCGGCCGATAGAGGGAGCCGGCCCGATCTTGCGAACGAGCCCCTCCGGCAGTGCGGCGGCGACCGCCGTCAAAATCGAAATGTAGGCGAGGCCTTTCTCTTCGCTCCGGCCCAGTGCCCTGGCGATCATCTCTCGCGTGAAACCTTGCTTCTTCAGCTCGCCCGAGAAGAGCGCCTGCTCGATGAAGGACAGGTTCGCGCGCTCGGCGTTCTCGATGCCTTGGGCGACGAGGAGCTGCTCGTCGGTGAGCTCAGCGACGACGGCTCGAACGGGACGTCGGAGAATTTGGCAGGCGCGCCACCGACGATGTCCAAAGGCCACCTGATGGACGCCGACCTTGTCGGGGACGGGGCGAACAAGAATGGGTAGCTTTTGCCCGTTGCTTCGTATGCTTTCGACAAACAGTGGGAATTCCGGGTCGCCTTCAATGTCGAACCGGTCGCGGACGAAAGAGGGGACGATTGCATCTGGATCGAGTTCCACCACCGCCTCGGCCGACTGCAATTGCGCGCGCAGGCGCTCGTTCTCGGCTTCAACCGTCGAGAACGATTGCTGCATCGACTTTACCGCCCCGGACATACCGGCCGAGCTCGCACGCGACTTGTCGGCAGCAGGGGAGGGGAGGTGTTTCTCCAACTCGGAGTGGTCGACATTGGCGAACAGGTGCTTCATGCGATTGGAGCGATCTTTCGCGTTCGTCACGTGCGCCCCCATACCTGCTTGATGTGGTTCAGGATCTCCCGATTGACTGCATCCACCGATTCGATCGCGCGGGTGAGCGTGTCTCGTCCCACTGCCCCCCGCGCCATCTCGTAGAGGCTCTTCTTCTCCAGCCCCGCATTGGCAATCGCCGTCGTCTCCACCACCACCGGCGCCAGCACGTCCTCGCCGAACAGCGATCGAAGGAGTGCAACGATGTTCACCTGGGGCACATCATGGGGATTGTGCCGCGTCAGGACATAGCGGATGAAATCATGTTCGAGATTCCCGCCGTTCTCCTGGAGGACCTGCAGAATGTCGCTGGTCATCTTGAGAAACTGGCTCATGCTCGACACATCGAGCATCGCTGGATGAACCGTCACGAGCAACGCTGTTGCGGCGTAGAGGGCCCCAAGCGTGAGATATCCCAACTGCGGTGGCGCATCGATCAGGACAACGTCGTAGTCTTCCTCGACGCTCCCGATAACCGATCGCAGCCGGCGGAAGAACATCGCTTCGCCGCGGCCGTCGCCCCGGGCGATCGCCTGCGGCGTCTCGTGCTCATACTCCATCAGCTCGAGATTGCCGGGCACAAGATCGATGCCGTCGAAGTAGGTCTTGCGGATGACGTCCTTCAAAGGCACCCGATGATCGTCGTCATAGCGGATTGCACCGTAGACGGTCTGGTTGTCGCCGACGTCAAGCTCGGGCTGAAATCCGAACATCGTCGAAAGGGATGCCTGTGGGTCGAGATCGATCGCGAGAACGCGCAATCCCTCAAGCGCAAGGAAATGCGCCAGATGGATCGCGGTCGTCGTCTTCGCCGACCCGCCCTTGAAATTGGCAATTGCAACGACTTGCAACTTGTCGCCGGCGCGGCGCCGCGGCAGGAAGCTCAGAGCTTCTTTTGGCCGCTTGTTCGCGAGATGCACGCGGATCTCGTTGATCTGCGCAAGGGTGTAGGCGCGGCGACGGTTGTCCTTCCCGTATAGTTCAGGAACAGCGCTCTCTCCGTCCAGGGACATTTGCCTCAATGTGGATTCAGCAATCCCCACCATGGCAGCCGCCTCGCGCGAGGTGAAAGTCTTGAGCGACTTCTTGGCCTCCGGCGGGTAGAGCTGCGAGCGCAGCGCCTGCAGCTGCGCGGCAAGCAACCGCGAGTGCCGCGTGATCTTCGCGATCGAGGGCTCGCTCTCCAAACTTTTTGCCATCGCTCCGGTTATCGCGCTCACGACGGAAAATTCCTGATAATCGAGAAAAAAGCGTCGAAGGACGTTTGCCCGATTCCCAGCGTGGGTCAAACTTTATTTGGTTAACAAGTCGTTAACACCAGACCTTGTCAGACCTGGCATCCTACTCAGTTTATTCTGTCGAATCAGATCTCTAGCCGGCCGTTTGGCTCGCGCGCCGCGAGCGCCGACGGGCAAATCTCTTAGTCCCGGAGTTTCGATTTCGGACGTTTCTCCGCCGCGATCTGCTCGTTCTCGTGGGCGACTCGGCGCAGCTTCCGTCGAGACGCACTCATAATTTCGCTAGTCGCGGCCCGGTGCGCAAACGTGCCCCTTGTCTCCGAACGCACTCGAATCGGAGCAACACTGATGCGTGCACTGGCTATTCCTGCCGATACGCATGACGACTTCGCTGATCTCGTCGATTCCATGCATCGACTTCGTGCCCGCGTCTTCAAGGAGCGATTGGGCTGGGCGGTCGACGTGCGGGACGGTCGCGAAAGCGACCAGTTCGACGGCCTCTCGCCGACCTACATCGTCGCGCTATCGTCCTCTTCGCAGGTGGCCGGCTGCGCGCGGCTGCTGCCGGCGAACGGGCCGACCATGATGGACGTGCTCTTCCCGGACTTGGAGGCCTCCGGCCTCTACAAGCCCAACGCCGGCATGATCGAAAGCTCTCGCTTTTGCGTCGACACGACGCTCGACGAGGGCAGGGCAGGGGGTTCTCTCCATGACGCGACGCTCACCATGTTCGCCGCGATCATCGAATGGGCGATGGCGAACGGCTATTGGGAGATCGTCACCGGCACCGACCTTCGCGTCGAACGCATCCTCAACCGTGCCGGCTGGCCGATGAAGCGGCTCGAAGAGCCGCGGCGAATCGGCGAGACGACCGCCGTTGCCGGCGTCCTGCCGGCCGACCGACGCAGCTTCGAGCGCGTCCGGCCTCCCTCGTATTACTCGACCTTCTGCCCGCAGCTGCGCGCGGCCTGAGCAAGGAGGACGGACATGGCCCAGCTTCGCTCTCATCCGCGCCTGGTCCGCAAGCTGCAGGAGGCACTCGGCGACCAGCTCTGCATCGCCCTCGATGACGCGACCGTCGTCGAGATCATGCTCAATCCCGATGGTCGCCTCTTTATCGAGCGCCTTGGTCACGGCATCGCGCCGGCCGGGGAGATGAACGCCGCGACGGCCGAAATCGTGATTGGAAGCGTCGCGCACGCTCTGCATTCGGAGGCCGACGAGGATCGCCCGATCGTGTCGGGCGAGCTCCCGATCGGCGGCCACCGCTTCGAAGGCCTACTGCCGCCGGTGGTCGCGGCGCCGGCCTTCACCATCCGGCGGCGGGCATCGCGGCTTATACCGCTCGACCACTATATCGCGGCGAAGATCATGACGGAGCATCAGGCCTGTGTGATCCGGAACGCGATCACCTCGCGGATGAACATCGTCATCTCCGGGGGAACGGGCTCGGGCAAGACCACGCTCGCCAATGCGGTGATCGCCGAGATTATTGAGTCCGCTCCGGACGACCGCATCCTTATCCTGGAGGACACGGCCGAGATCCAGTGCGGGGCGGAGAATGTGGTCGCCCTTCACACGAGCGACTCGATCGACATGGGCCGGCTTCTCAAGAGCACGATGCGCCTGCGCCCCGACCGGATCATCGTCGGCGAGGTCCGCGACGGCGCTGCCCTCACATTGCTCAAGGCCTGGAACACCGGCCACCCGGGCGGCGTGACGACCATTCACTCCAACACAGCCGAATCCGCGCTTCGCCGCCTTGAGCAGCTCACTGCCGAGGCGAGCCAGCAGCCGATGCGCGAAGTGATCGGCGAAGCCGTCGACCTCATTGTCTCGATCGAGCGCACGCCCAAAGGCCGCGTCGTCCGCGACGTCCTGCACGTCGAGAGCTACGCCGATGGCCACTACCGCACGGAATCCTATTCGCCGAAGGAGGAACGCCATGTCGCATGAACGTCTGTACAGGCTCGCGCTCGCGGCACTGGCGCTCGCGCTGGTGCTTTCCGAGCCGGCCTTCGCCTCGGGTGGGGGCAGCCTGCCGTGGGAGGGGCCCCTCCAGCAGATCCAACAGTCGATCACCGGGCCGGTGGCCGGCTTCATCGCATTGGCCGCGGTCGCTGTCGCAGGTGGGATGCTCATCTTCGGCGGCGAGCTCAACGATTTCGCGCGGCGTCTGATGTATGTCGTGCTGGTCGCCGGCATTCTTCTCGGAGCCACCCAGATCGTCGCCCTGTTCGGTGCGAGCGGCGCCTCGATCGGCGACGTCGCATCCTCGGCCGCGGTCGATCGGGCAGGGGAGGGCAGTCGTGGCTGAGCCGGGATCGAATCTCGACCGTTCGCGCATCCACCGGGCGCTGTCGCGGCCGAACCTTCTCCTCGGCGCCGACCGCGAGCTGGTGTTGCTGACCGGCCTTGCCGCGACCATCCTGATCTTCGTCGTCCTGACGCCCTATTCCGCACTGTTCGGGATCGCGGTCTGGACCGTCGTGGTGGCGGCGCTGCGGATGATGGCGAAGGCGGACCCGATGATGCGGCGCGTCTACGCCCGCCATGTCGGCTACCGGCCCCATTACCGTCCGACGTCGACGCCCTGGCGCCGGTTCTGAGGCCCGGTGATGGTGGCGCTGCGCTCCTTCCGGCATTCCGGACCGTCCTTCTCGGACCTCGTGCCCTACGCCGCGCTCGTGGCGAACGGCGTCATCCTGCTCAAGGACGGTTCGCTCATGGCTGGCTGGTACTTTGCTGGGCCTGACTCCGAGAGCTCGACGGATGCCGAGCGCAACGAAGTGTCCCGGCAGATCAACGCGATCCTGTCGCGGCTCGGCACCGGGTGGATGATCCAGGTCGAGGCCGTGCGGGTTGCCACGTCGGACTATCCGGCGCGCGAGGAGTGCCATTTTCCCGACGCCGTCACACGGGCGATCGACGACGAGCGGCGCGCGCGTTTTCAGGAGGGCAGGGGGCATTTCGAGAGCCGGCACGCGCTCATCCTCACCTGGCGGCCGCCGGAGCGCCGGCGTTCCGGGCTTGCCCGCTATGTCTATTCCGACAGGGAGAGCCGCACCGCGCGCTACGCCGACACCGTCCTCGACAGCTTCCTGACCTCGATCCGCGAGGTCGAGCAATATCTCGGCAATGTCCTGTCGATCCGCCGCATGGTGACAAGGTCGGTCGAGGAGCGCGGTGGCTTCCAGACCGCCCGCTATGACGAGTTGTTTCAGTTCATCCGCTTCTGCATCACCGGCGAGAACCATCCGGTGCGCCTGCCGGAAATCCCGATGTACCTGGATTGGCTGGCGACGGCCGAGTTCAGCCACGGCCTCACGCCAATGGTCGACAGTCGATATCTCGCGGTCGTCGGCATTGACGGTCTTCCGGCCGAGAGCTGGCCGGGCATCCTCAACTCCCTTGACCTGATGCCAATGACCTATCGCTGGTCGTCGCGGTTCATCTTCCTCGATGATCAGGAGGCCCGCACGCGCCTCGAGCGCACGCGCAAGAAATGGCAGCAGAAGGTCAGGCCCTTCTTCGACCAGCTTTTTCAGACCAGGTCAGGCTCCGTCGACCAGGACGCCATGGCGATGGTGGCGGAGACCGAGGACGCCATCGCCCAGGCTTCATCTCAGCTCGTCGCCTACGGCTATTACACGCCGGTGATCGTGCTGTTCGACGACAACGAGGCCAGGCTGCGCGAGAAGGCGGAGGCGGTCCGCCGTCTCGTCCAGGCCGAAGGGTTTGGCGCCCGGATCGAAACCATCAACGCCACGGAGGCCTTCCTCGGCAGCCTGCCGGGCAACTGGTACGCAAACATCCGCGAGCCGCTGATCAACACCCGCAACCTCGCCGACCTGATCCCGCTCAATTCGGTTTGGTCGGGCGCGCCGACGGCACCTTGCCCGTACTATCTGCCGGGCTCGCCGCCGCTGATGCTGGTGGCGAGCGGCTCGACGCCCTTTCGCCTGAACCTGCACGTCGATGATGTCGGCCATACGCTGATCTTCGGCCCGACCGGATCCGGCAAGTCGACGCTGCTGGCGCTGATCGCCGCGCAGTTCCGGCGTTACGCACAGGCGCAGATCTTCGCGTTTGACAAGGGCCGCTCGATGTTGCCGCTCACATTGGCCGCCGGCGGCGACCACTACGAGATCGGCGAGAGCGACGGCGATGGCGCTCCGACGCTCGCCTTCTGCCCGCTCTCCGAGCTCGCGACGGACGGCGACCGCGCCTGGGCGTCGGAATGGATCGAGACGCTGGTGGCGCTGCAGGGCGTGGCGATCACGCCGGACCATCGCAATGCCATCTCGCGCCAAGTCGGCCTGATGGCGTCGGCGAACGGACGCTCACTCTCCGATTTCGTTTCCGGTGTGCAGATGCGCGAGATCAAGGAAGCGCTGCATCACTACACGGTCGACGGGCCGATGGGTCAGCTGCTCGATGCGGAAAGCGACGGGCTGTCACTACGCTCCTTCCAGACCTTCGAGATCGAGCAGCTGATGAACATGGGCGAGCGAAGCCTCGTGCCCGTCCTGCTCTATCTGTTCCGCCGGATCGAGAAGCGGCTGACCGGCGCGCCGAGCCTCATCGTGCTCGACGAGGCCTGGCTGATGCTCGGTCATCCGACCTTCAGGGACAAAATCCGCGAATGGCTGAAGGTGCTGCGCAAAGCCAACTGCGCGGTGATCCTGGCAACGCAATCGATCTCGGACGCCGAACGCTCCGGTATCATCGACGTGCTGAAAGAATCCTGCCCGACTAAGATCTGCCTGCCAAACGGCGCGGCGCGCGAGCCGGGCACGCGCGAGTTCTACGAGCGCATCGGCTTCAACGAGCGCCAGATCGAGATCGTCGCGACCGCACTGCCGAAACGGGAATATTACGTCGCGTCGCCGGAAGGCCGGCGCCTGTTCGACATGGCGCTCGGACCGGTCGCACTCTCGTTCGCCGGCGCTTCCGGCAAGGAAGACCTCAAGCAGATTGCCGCGCTGAAGTCCGAGCATGGTGACGGCTGGCCGGAACGCTGGCTCCAACAGAGAGGAATTGGCAATGCCGCAGCACTTCTCAACGGTTAGACGTGTCGCCGGCGCGACGTTCCTGGCGATGATGGCCCATGCCTCGCCGGCCGTCTCCGGATCGGCGACCGGCGGAGCGACCGAGTGGACGCAGCTTCTGAACAATGGAGAGCTGGTGACGCTCGTGACCAAGTCGGCCGAACAGATCAACAACCAGGTCACGCAAATCACGCAGCTGGCCCAGCAGATCCAGAACCAGCTGCGCATCTACGAAAACATGCTTCAGAACACGGCGCAGCTACCGAACCAAATCTGGGGGCAGGTGGAGAATGATCTGAACCGGCTGCGGAGCTTGGCCGCGCAAGGGCAGGGCATCGCCTTCTCGATGAGCAATGCCGACGACGTGCTGAAGCAGCGCTTCCAGAGCTATGCCGACTTCAAGACCAATCTGCCGAGCGGGGCGAGCTTCGCCTCGACCTATCAAAACTGGTCGACGACCAATCGCGACACGATCGCCGGCACGCTGAAGGCGGCCGGTCTCACCGCCGAGCAGTTCTCGTCGGAAGAGTCGACGATGAGCTCGCTCCGCACGATGTCGCAATCGGCTGACGGGCAGATGAAAGCCCTGCAGGTCGGTCATCAGATCGCGGCGCAGCAAGTTGCGCAGTTTCAGAAGCTGCGAGGGCTTGTATCCCAACAGACGACGATGATGGGGACCTGGCTGCAGTCCGAGCAAGCGGACAAGGATCTCGCGCAGGCCCGGCGCGAGCAGTTCTTCAATGCGCCGGTGAACAGTGTCCGTGGCGGTGAAACCATGGAACCGCGCTGGTGAGGCGGCCGGTGGTCATGGCGGCGCTCGCAGCCGTCCTCGCTCTCGTCGGGCTAGCGGTGATCTGGTTCGTCGTCACCCCACGGCCGGACGCCATGCGGCCGGCCGCACAGGAGCAACGCCAGCGCGCCGAGGACTTCCTCTGCGGCGATCCCGATCGTCCGGTGCGCGGCGGGCAGGAGATGAAACCAAGATGGTAGTCACCCGTCCATCCCGCGCGCTCGAGATCAGCTTCATCGTCATCGCCCTTATCCTGCTCGCCAGTGTGCCGGCGCTGGCCCAGCAGGGCAGCGTGCTGACCACGCTTGAGAACCAGGTCTCGACAGCCGCAAAAGGCTGGGAGACGACGGTCATGAATGCCGCGCGCTCCCTGTTCTGGATCCTCGCCGGCATCGAGGTTGGCATCGCCGCGGTATGGCTCGCCCTGCAGGCGGCCTCGCTCGACGCCTGGTTCGCCGAACTCGTCCGCAGAATCATGTTCATCGGCCTGTTCGCCTTCATCCTCGACAGGGGACCGGCCTTCGCCAAAGCGATCGTGGACAGCCTGTTTCAGATCGGCGCCAATGGCGGCTCGGCCTCGCCGGCGAACATCTTCGACGCGGGCATTCGCGTCGCCTCGAAGATGTCGGAGCAGGCGAAGTTCGGCCTGTTCGAGGACAATGCGCTGGCCATCGCGGCCGTCTTCGCCATGGTCATCGTCGTCATCGCCTTCAGCCTGGTGGCGGCGATCTTCGTGGCGGTGATGGTCGAGATGTATGTTGGTCTTCTCGCCGGCATGATCATGCTCGGCCTCGGCGGCTCGTCCTTCACCAAGGATTTCGCGGTTCGCTACCTGATCTACGCCTTCTCGGTTGGCATGAAGCTGATGGCGCTGGTGATGATCGCCCGGATCGGCTCGGACGTCCTGCTCGGCCTCGCCGAGGCGCCGACGGCCACATCCGACCAGTTCATCACGACGCTCGCCATCGCCGGCATTTCGGTCGTGGTGTTCATCATCGCCATGTATGTGCCGCCCATCGTGCAGGGCGTTGTGCAGGGCGCCTCGATCTCCGGCGGCATGGAAGCGATCCGACACGGCGGACAGGCCGCGACCTTCGCTGCCGGCGGCGCCTTCCTCGGCGCGAGCGCGGCGATGTCCGGCGCGTCGGCGGCGAGGAGCGCGAGGGCAGGGGGCTCCTCGATGGCAGGAGCGGCGCTGCGCGGCATGGCATCCGGCATCGGCAATGCGGGATGGGCGGCCGGCTCGGCGGCGAAAGAGAAGGCGATTGCATCGCCGGGCGCCTATGCCGGATCCCTACTCGGACTGGCGAACGCCAAGCTCGATCAGTCGCGCCAGAGATCGCCGGCGCCACCACCACCGCCACCGCCGATTCAGGACAAGTGAGGGGAGACGCGCATCAGCATGGCCGCCAGTCCGCCCGACAATCCCTATATCGCCGCCCGCCAGGAATGGAACGAGCGCTATGGCTCCTATGTGAAGGCCGCGGCCGCGTGGCGCGTCGTCGGCATCACCGGCATGCTGATGGCCGTTGTCGGCTTCAGCTACGCGCTTTATCAGAGCACGCAGGTCAAGCTCGTTCCCTACATCGTCGAGGTCGACCGCCTCGGCACGGCGGTGACGGCCGGCTTTCCCCAGCAGATCGAATATGCCGATCCCCGCGTCGTGCGCGCGACGCTCGGCACCTTCGTCTCGAACTTCCGCAGCGTGACGCCCGACGCGGTGGTGCAGAAGCAATATATCGATCGCACTTACGCGCTGCTGCGCACCTCCGATCCCGCGACCGAGAAGATCAACGCCTGGTTTCGCGGCAACTCCCCGTTCGAGAAGGCGAAGAACGCGACCATCGCGATCGAGGTCAACAATGTCGTGCGGCTCTCGAACCAGAGCTACCAGATCGACTGGACCGAATATGAGCGCGACCGGAAGGGCAAGGAGACCGCGGTGCGCCGCTTCCGCGGCATCGCAACCGTCACGCTCACACCGCCGCAGGACGAAGGCGTCATTCGCCTCAATCCGATTGGTCTCTATTTGCGGGACTTCGAATGGACCGCCCAGCTGTGAAAGGCCCGCGCATTCCGATGGCTAGAGAAGGAACGATTATTCTCGGCGGGCTGCTCGCCCTGTCGACGCTCGTGGTGGTGTCTTTCGCTGCACTGCCCGTCGCCGCTCAGGGGATGAGCGCGAACGAGGCGAAAGGCACGAATATCTCCGGACATTGGCGGGGCTCGCGCGGGCTGGTCACGAGGGGAGCGGACGGCAAGGTGATCTTCCTCTATGGCGAGATCCAGCCCTCGGTCGTGTGCTCGCCTCTGCAGGTCTGCGATATCGAGCTGCAGGCCGGCGAGGTCGTGCGTGACGTGCTCGTCGGGGACACGGTGCGCTGGAAGGTCGAACCGGCGACGTCCGGAGCCGTGGGCGGGCAGGCGATCCATTTGATCGTCAAGCCGGCCGAGCCGGGGCTGGTCACCTCGATGGTGGTGACGACGTCGCGTCGCACCTACCACATCCAGCTCAAATCGCATCAAAGCCAGTACATGGCGCGCATCGGCTTCGAATATCCCGAGGATGTCTCGACCCGCCTCTCCGACATCAACGCGCGGCTCGAGGCAAGCACGATCCAGGGCGCCGGGGTGCCGGCCGAGCAGTTGAACTTCCAGTACAGCGTCAGCGGCAATGCCGGCTGGCGGCCGACGCGTGTCTATTCGGACGGTGAGAAAACCTACATCCAATTTCCGCGCTCGATGTCCGGGCAGGACGCGCCGGTCCTCTTCGTCGTTTCCGGCGGCCAGAACCGTATCGTCAACTACCGCATGAAGGGCAACATGATGGTGGTCGACTATCATGTCGATCGCGCCATTCTCGTCTCTGGTGTCGGCTGGCATCGGGACAAGATCACCATCAGCAGGGGAGGGTAGGCGATGAGCGCCCGGCATCTCGTCCCCCGCCTCATTGCCGTCGGGCTCGCCGCCGCGCTGCTCGCCGGCTGCCAGACCCTCGGAGCAGATGGTCTCGTGGTCAGCTCGGCGCCGCAGGAGATCTCCGGCCCTGCAGCCAGTGCCATTGCCGGCGATATGGTCAGCCGCCTTGCCGAACATGTCGGACCCGGAACCGGGACGATTCTGTTGAAACCGGACGGCTCCCCGTTTGGCGGTGCGCTGGAAGCCTCGCTGAAGACCTGGGGCTATGCCGTGGTCAGCGACCAGAAGGCCGAGGGCGAGAAACTGATTCCGCTTGCCTATGTGATCGACAGCTATGACGGCCAGGTGCTCGCGCGCCTCTCGACCGGCTCGCTCGACCTCGGCCGCGCCTACACCTCGACCTCCGCCGGCGCGACGCCGACGAGTCCGCTGTCGGTCATGCAGCGCGGGTGAGGGGAGGGAAGCATGGTTCAATCCCTCAAGCTCGGCGGCGAAGCGGCGGAGCCGAAGATCCGGCGGATCAATCGCCTGCCGATCGTGATCGCGATCGTTCTCGTCGTCGCCTTTCTCGCCGTGATCATCTATGGGCTGAGCTCGCGAGGATTGTACTTCTCGCGCAACCCGTCGATCGAGCAGGCCGGTGGCGCTCCGGCATCCACCTATGCCGACCAGTTGAAGCGTGGCGTGTCGGATGGAATCATTGGCGAGCCCGCAGAAGCGCCGGTATTTCAGCCGGCGCCGCCGGAGCGGACCGAGCCCGCGGCATCGCCAAAGCCGGCCGTGGTCCAGCCTGAGCGCCAGACGACGGAAGGGGAGCCGGAAGCCGTCTGGCGAGCGCGGCTCGAGCGCGAAGCCCAGGAACAGTACCTTCGTGAGCTCCAGCGCCAGCGCATGGCCCGGATGCAGGCGAACGACACGGCCTACGACTCGCCAATCGCCGTCAATGTCGACAAGCTGCGGACTGCGCGGACGGATCCCGCAGCCACGCAGCGCGCAGGCGCCGGCGCCACGGGCAGCGGCGGGGCCTCCGACCTCTATGCGGCGGCGCTGCGGGGAGGCCTCACCGGCCAGAACCTCGATCCGAACGCCCAGCGCACGAAGGAGGACTTCTTCAATGCCGACATCAAGGAGCTCGGCTACCTCCCGAACCAGGTCGTGCCGCAGCGCTCGCTCTTTGAGCTCAAGCGCGGCTCGGTGATCCCTGCGACGCTGATCACCGGCATCAACTCCGATCTTCCCGGACGGATAACGGCACAGGTCAGCCAGAACGTCTACGACAGCGCGACCGGGCACCGCCTGCTCATCCCGCAGGGAACGAAGCTGTTCGGGCGCTACGACAGCAAGGTGTCGTTCGGTCAGTCCCGCGTGCTCGTGGTCTGGACCGACATCATCTTCCCGAACGGATCGACGCTGCAGATCGGCGGCATGGCCGGGACGGACGCCGAGGGCTATGGCGGCTTCAACGACCAGGTGAATAACCACTATCTGAAGACGTTCGGCTCGGCGATCCTGCTCGCCGTCATCGGCGCCGGGATCGACATGGCTGTCCCGCAGAACAACAATCCATTCGACAATGGAAACTCTGCCGAGGACGCCGCGCGACGGAATTTCGCGGAGACCTTCGGGCGGGTCGCCGAGCGCACCATCAACAAAAATCTCGACGTCCAGCCGACGCTGGAAATACGGCCGGGTTACAAGTTCAACGTCCTTGTCGATCAGGACATCATATTTCCGGGGATCTATCGTGGATGAGTACAGGAAAGGACTGGTACTTTGGCGGTGTGGTTTAACTGGATGAGCGAGACCCTGTCCGAAGCAACGTCGGCTGCGCGCTGTCCAAGGCCGAGTGGCCTGACACAAGCGACAGCTCTCGCCACGGCGCTCAAGCTCATGTGAGCGGACCGTTGTTGTCAGTCTGCCGGCACCAGCGGGATGTGACCCAGCACGTCGAGGAGCGTTGAAAGGAGGGTCTGTTGGACATGCATGTCGATCATCGCACTCACATACGCGATGCGGGCGGGACCGACAGTGTCGCAACTGGAAACGGGCGGGGCGTTGCGCCATTCCTCATATTTCGCCTCGGCTGCGTCACGAAGGTGCCGATACGTCATGATCGCCTGAATCGTGATTTCTTCGAGATCCCGCTTGGGCAGAGTCTCGGTCAGGCCGACGACCGGCCTCAGCGTTATCTTGTGCTCTGGCTGCACAGCGCAGTTCGTGTCGTTTCCCATCCGTCTTCTTCTTCAAAGAATGTCCGCGGTGCGCCCCCGCAAACGTCAATCCCTGATCCCAAGCCGGGGGTTAGAAAACCGCGACTAGACGGTCCCTATGACCTTTAGCACCGAGGCGCCTGGACATACGTCACAGGCCCCCGGCCACGATGGTCAGAGGATCCTGGCGCCGCAACGGCCGACGCCAACCGCTAGTCGAGGGCTTTCTAAGGCCCCGGGCAGCGCGTACTGCCCTAGCCGCCCTTATAGTGAGGAGACAACGGTATCGCTAGAACGAAGCGGTGAATCGCACTAGTTTGCGCGGAGGCTGCTCACCGGTGCATGGACGGCACGTCAACGGCACGTCATAGGCGCAATTTCTGGTAGCGAGCCGACTGCAAGAATGGATAGAAATGGCAAGACCACAAAGCGGCTGCCGCAGACCATCGTCACCGCGCTGCTTTCCGGTCGTCATGCGCGGGTTGGCGGCAGAACGCCGCGCGAGCGTGGCTGCAATCTCACGCTCATTGCCGCGTCATACGCGCGAGACGAGATTCTCTGCGAACGCGGGATCGGACCCGCGAGCGCCGATCGCATCGAGCAATGGTTGTCGGCACAAGGACTGGCTTTCCGCCGACCCGCCGATCAGGTATCCGATCTTTCCCAACATATTGAAAATATTCCATAATTAAGCTTATGCGACTCGCGATTCTGGCCCTGTGACAAGGGCTTGGCGGGTCTCGGTTCCATAACGGCCGCGCCCCCGCGCCCTGCTCACCATCCTCCAGCGCCGGCGAAGCGGCCTTCGCCGGTTCGGCTTCGCGCGCTCAGCCATGATAAGGCTGGACTCTGATTTCTCCACATCTTAAACAGGCTGTAATATGATTTCAGTTCATTAAAATCAGATTGTGATTTAAATCAGAGAGTGTGAAATAAGGTCCTACTATGAGAACGGACATCCGCCAGAAGGCTAGGCAGCGGCTCGACGAACGATTGCTGGCGCTGAAGCCGACCGATCGCTTTCAGGTTCCGCCCAAGGGCTGGATCAGGGCGATCCGCGAGGCCTTGGGCATGACCGGGGTGCAGTTCGCCCGGCGGCTCAATGTGAAGCCGCAGAGCATCGACGCGTTGGAGAAGTCCGAGGCCAATGGCGCGATCAAGATCGAGACGCTGCGCCGGGCGGCCGAGGCGCTGGATTGCACGCTCGTCTATGCCCTCGTGCCCAACAGCACGCTCGAGGACGCGGTGCGGGTGCGCGCGCGCAAGATCGCCCTGCGCGATCTCGGCCGGGTCGCACACACGATGAGGCTGGAGGCGCAGGGTACGGCTGACGCCGATCTGGAGGCACGGATCGATGCCTATATCCGCGACACGCTGCGCGATCGTGATCTTTGGGAACAGCCATGACAGACCTGTTCCAAGAGCCCGACGATGCGACGCCCCTGACGCCGGCGGAGCGCGAAGGGCTGCGGCAGGCCTGGATCACGCATCGCCGCGATCTCAACGAAGCCGAGCAGGAGAACATCGTGCTGGGCGCGGCCTGGGCGCGACGCCAGCGGCGCCTGCGGGCCGCCGAGCTTCTCGACGAAGGCTTCGTGCGCACGCTGCATCGGCGTATGCTCGGCGATGTGTGGAGCTGGGCCGGCGCCTATCGCCAGACCGAGCGCAACATCGGCGTCGCGCCCTATCGCATCGCGCCCGATCTTGCCGCCCTGCTGGACGATGCGCGCTATTGGGTCGAGCACCAGACCTACCCGGCTGACGAAATCGCCGTTCGGTTTCACCATCGAATGGTCTCGATCCATCCCTTTCCGAACGGGAACGGCCGCCATGCGCGGCTCATGGCCGACCTGCTGGTCGAGAAGTTGGGCCGCGAGAGCTGCAGTTGGGGCGGCGGCAGCCTCGCCGACGTCGGCGAGCTCCGCGCACGCTACGTCGCGGCCCTCCAGGCCGCAGACGCTCACGATATCGCACCGTTGCTGGTCTTCGCGCGATCCTAATGACGCCGTCGGGCGAGGTGGAGCCAAGCGACAACGTGAACGAGGGATGATGCTGAAGCTCGACCATCTGACAATCATCGCACCATCCCTTGAGGCTGGCGCAGCTCATGTCCGCGATCAGCTCGGGATTGACATGCCAACGGGCGGCAAGCATCCCCTGATGGGGACACACAACCTTCTTCTGCGCCTGAGCAACGCGGTCTTCCTGGAGGTGATCGCAGTCGATCCTACAGCGGATCGCCCTGACAGGCCTCGCTGGTTCGGACCGGACAATGCTGATGCCGTTCAGTCGGCCTGGGACGATGGCCGCCGACTTCGGGGATGGGTCGTACAAGCAAGCGATCTCGATGCTGTACTCGCGCAGCATGGCCCCACGCTTGGACGGAAGACGCGCCTCTCGCGCGGCGATCGAACGTGGCTATTCGCCGTTCCGCCTGACGGTTCGCTGCCCGTCGACGGCATCGCGCCATCGGCCATGGACTGGGAGGAGCGGGGAAGCCCTGCACCTACGATGCCGGAATTCGGCACAAGCCTGCTTTCGTTCCAGATCGAGCATCCCGACCCCGGCCGGGTGAGCAAGCTCTATGCGAGATTGGGCGTGGTCAATCCATCGGAGGTCCGAAAGGGCGACCAATTCTGTTATCGCGCGCTGATCAACACACCCACCGGCGTGAATGAGCTCAACTGATCGGCGAAGCTGCCCGCGTTGCTGGGCACCTTGGTCCGCGAAAACACGTCCGCACCATCCGCGAGTCAGGAACGGTGATCAGTCTTTTGGTGGAGATCTGCCACCGATTCCCGAGAGATCGATGCGGATGCCCGCCTTGTTGGGATCACCAGCTTCGGGTTTCGCCTGTCCCGTCGCCTCGGGTGCGGTCGGGTCTGTCGCGGGCCCCTTTTCGGTCGCCGGAACGGCGACTTTCACATCGCCGGGATCGGGTTCGCTGAATATCGCCCTTCCCTCAAAGCTTCCCGTCTGCCACGCATCGATCGCGTCGTCGAAGGCCTCGTCGACCGCGTTGCCGTACCATTTGGTGACGATCCGGTAGACCTTGGCGAAGAGCTTCGTCCCCATGCGGATGTTGGCGCAGGCGTCGACCAGATCGGGCTTCAGCTCCGATACTTCGGTCACGCCCACCCCCGCCGGATATTGCGTGACGCCGACGCGCACGACGGCCTTTCCGACATGCTGGCGGACAAGAGCGATGGCCTCGTCCGCGGTGCCCGGCCGCGGCACCAGCACGACGCGGGTGCCGGATCGGACGGTGACCGCCAGCGGATCGGGCGAGCCCGCCTTTGCGATGAACGTCTCGACGATCGCCGGCTTCAGGCCGGGATCGGCGCATTGCTGGATGAGTGCGGCGTCTATCATAAGAACTCCCTGTTCATCGGTTGAAGGCGGTGACGAGCGGCAAGCCGAAGAGACGTGCCCAGGCGAGCGTGCTGGCGTTCTGGATGGCCACGATCGAAGTGCCAGCGGTCCACCAGCCATTGCCAGTGGCGACGATCGCGTCCGGCCGGTGCAGCATCGACTGCAGGATGGGCCAGATGACGAGCTGCTCGTAGCAGATCAGCGGCGCGATCCGCCGGCCGGCGAGCTCGACGATCGGGTTGGCGAGGAGATGCGCCCTCGCCCCTCCATCCTGTCCCAGCCAACGGCGCCAAGGCTGCCACATGGAGACCGGAACCGGCATGCGCTCGCGATAAAGGATGCTGGCCTCCTGCGCCGAGATCTCGACGAGAACATTGTCGTAGCCCTGCCGATCGACGAGAGCGGCCCCGGCGACCACGACGAGGTCGCTGCCGCTGAGCGCGTTGCGCCAGAGCTGCTCGACGCTCGGCGTCCAGAATCCGAGAGCGCTTTCGGGGAGCACGACGATCCTACCGCCCTGCCCTTCGGCCCGCATGACCGAAGCGATCAGGTCGCGCTGCCGTTCGAGCGTGCCGTCGCGTCCGAGGCTCTGGCCCATATCCAGATCGACACCCCGGAATCCATCGGGGAGCGTCGGCGCCTGCCATGAGCCGGCCGACCACAGCCAGACCCCGCCGAGCACAATGGCGGCGATCGGCCAGGCTCGGGTCGTCATCGCGGTGAGCCCGACCACGGCGGCCGCAAGTCCCAGCCAGCCCCATCCGGGAAACAGCACGCCGGCGGCGGTCAGGGGGTGCGCCCAACCGACGATCCCGAAGGGCGGTACCGCCATCAGAGCCGCCGCCAGCACGAACCGGACCGCCCTGCCTCCTCCCGGCCGGCTCGTCCAGAGCAACCCGTGGACGGCGACGAAGGCGAGCGATGCGACAAGCCAGAGGAACAGGCCCGGGCCAAGGTCGGCGCCGTAGAAGTTGGCGACTCCCTGCGGCAGACCCCGCGAGGCCGCCAGGAAGTAAGCCGCCGCGACCAGCGCCGCGACGAAGCGGCTGCGCGCCAAGGCCCACAGCGTCGGGAACAGCATCGCGAGCGGCAGCGTCAACGGATCCCCAATCCAGCCGATGACGCCGACCAGCGCGGCGATCACGATCAGCACCACGCCCCGCGCCATGTCACGGCTCGAAGGTGAGGAGCGGATGGGCGCGACCGAGCAGGCCGCTGGCCGGGATCGGCCCGAAATAGCGTGAGTCATAGGAGCCCGCGAAATCGGAGTGAAGGAACAGCGAACCGTAGGAGACTGGCCCGCCCGCGAAGGCCGTGAGCTCCCTGCCCGCGGCGTCGGTCCGCCGAAGATCGGAATGAGGAAGCGGATGGCCGTCGATCGAGACGCCGGCACCGATGGCGATCGTCTGTCCTTCCGTCGCCACGACCGTCTTGATCAGCGGGCTGAACCAGCCTCGACAGAGCCCACGGCCGAGATAGCCGCGCTCGCGCGCCATGCGGAACGCGGCGCTGTCGGGCGGGCAGATGAAGACGAGATCGCCTACGGCGGGCGGCCCACCGAGCGGCTCGATCCGCCAGAGGCCGAGCGGATAGCTGCGCGTCAGATTGATGCGCAGTCCGGCGAACCAGGCGATGCTGGCCAGCATGATGAGAGACGAAATCGCGGCCGGGAGGACGACGATGATGCGCCGGCGCCTCATTGTTTCATCACCGGCGTCTGGCGCTGCGTCTGGCGCAGGTTCTCCGACTGCTTCAGGGTCGCTGCTGTGCGTTCATGGGCGGCGAGCTGCTGCGCGGTCCTCATGGTCGGCCAGGCCTCGGCGAGCTTCTGCCGCTCGCCCGGAGCAAGCCCGTCGGCCGCCTCGTCGAAGATCTTGCCGGAGGGTTCGCGCGCGGCATTGGTGAGCAGCGTGCGCTCGCCGAACCGCTCCGCGATGGCCTTGTTGAAACCGTCGATCTCTGTCTTCGCCTCGCGGTTGGAGATCGCGTAACCGAGGGCTGCCGGCAGGTCGTTGCGGTCGATGGCGTCGCGGACCCGCTCGAGCACGCGATGCGCCGCCGGCGACAAGGCCGGGATGTCGATCGAGACGCGATGGCGCATCGTCTGCTCCTCGGCCTGGAGCTTCTGCACGGCGGCCTCGCGCAGGTTGAGATAGCGTTCGATGTCCCGCTTCAGCGCGGGGACATTGAGCTCGGCGATGCGCCGGTCCTCGCGATCGGCCTTGCCGGCGAGAAGCCCGGTCCTGCCCTTCAGGGGACCGAGCGCCTGCGGCTCCGACACCAGCCGGTCCAGCGTCGTCTTCGCTGCGGCGCGATCCGACAGAACCGCGTCGAAATTCATGGCGCGGAATGCCGTCTCCGGATCGGCGAAGACATAGCGGAAGCGGGTCGAGACCTCGTCCCACTGCTTGGTGACGGCGGGATCGGCGCGCAGCTTCTCCTCGACCGTGTCCTGGATCGATTTGGTGAACGCGGTGACGCCGGCGACCATCGCTGCGGCCTCCTTCGGGCTAGGTGTCTGATGGGGATCGAACAGGCCGAGACGCGCGCCGACGCCGCGCAGGCGCTGGGCGAGATCGGCGAGCCTCGCACTCTGCCGGACCGACCAGTCGAGGCGGTCGCGCAGCAGCGTGCGGGCGACCTTGACGATGTGCAGGCCGCGGTTCTCGGCGAAGCGGAGCGCCTGCCGGTAGAGCGTCCCACGCTCATAGTCGAGCGTGGTCTCCTTGGCGTTGCGCCGGGACAGAACCTTGGCGAGGCCGCCATTGAAGGAGAAGGAGCGGCGCCCGTAATAGAGCGCCATGTCCTCGCGGTGCCGGGTCAGCGCGACATAGGTCAGGTGGCGGTCGAGCGAGAGCGAGGCGAGCACTTTCACGCGGTCGACGGTGGCGCCCTGGGCCTTGTGGATCGTGGTGGCGTAGCCGTGGTCGAGATTGCGATAGAGGTGCTGATCTACCGTGACCTGACGCCGCTGATCCCCCTCGCCGATCGTCGCGACGATGCGGTTCGGTGCGGCCTCGACCACCTTGCCGATCATGCCGTTCTTCACGCCGAGGGCGCTGTCGTTCTTCAGGAAGACGATCTGGTCCCCCGCATCGAACTTGCGGGCGCCGTCCTCGGTGCGGAACGCGTGACCCTCACCAACGAGGCCGCGTTCGACGAGCTTATCGCGCGCCATCGTGTTCAGCATCCGCACGTCGCGGCGCAGATGCGCGAGGATCAGCGAGCTCCTGGCGGGATCATAGTCCCGGTTCCAGTCCGCGATCAGACTGGCGACGGCTTCGGCCTTCAGAACCGAGCCGAGCACCCTGCCCTGCTGCTGATAGGCGGAGAGCGCCTCGGCGATCCGGCCGCGCGCCAGGTCCATCGAGGCGGCGCGCATCCATTGCTCGCGCTGACGATAGATGGTCTCGAGCTCGGCATAGCCGATGCGCTCGACGATGGCGCGGAACGCCGCCCCCGCCTCGATCGGCTGCAGCTGCTCGGGATCGCCCACCAGCACCAGCTTGGCGCCAGCCTTCACCGCCGCTTCGACCAAGCGCGCCATCTGCTTGGAGGCGACCATGCCGGCCTCGTCGAGCACGAGCACGGTGTCCGCGGCGAGCGTGTCCCTGCCCTGCTTCCAGCGCAGCTCCCAGGACGCCAGCGTGCGGCTCGCGATGCCCGCTTCCTTCTCGAGGCCCTCGGCCGCCTTGCCCGCGAGCGCCGCGCCGACGACACGGTAGCCAGCGAGCTCCCAGGCCTCCCGCGCCGCCTTCATCATGGTGGTCTTGCCGGCGCCGGCGCGTCCGACCACGGCCGCAATCCCGCCCGGTTTCGTCACATGCTCGATCGCCGTGCGCTGCTCGTCCGACAGCCGCTCATGGCGGGCGAACACCTGCTCCAGAGCGCGCTCGCGAACGCCATGCGACCCGTGCTCCGACAGCCAGATCGCCTGGCGCGCCATCCTCGCCTCGAGGCGGATGAGCTCGCGCGTCGTATAGCGCGCCGGCAATCTCTCGCCGGTGGCGAAGTCGACGCTCTCGCGCTCGATGCGCAGGAGCTCCGGCCTCTGGAGGATGCGGGCCATCAGCTGCTGGAAGGTGCCGGCATCGTCGACATAGCGGTGCAGCACCTTGGCGATGTCGCGGTGATCGAAGACGCTCTTCTCCGACGTCAGCAGGTCGAGCACGATCTCCGGGCGATTCAGGATTCGCCGGCGGTTTTCGGCGCGTTGCGTCTCGAACAGCGCCAGCCGTTCGAGGTCTGCGGCCTCGCCGTTTTCTGCAGACTTGCGCTGGATCGCCTTGGCGCCGACGCCGATATGCGTGGTCGGCACCAGGTCGATGCCGCGCTCGGCATAGGAGCGCCCGTCGACGCGGATCTCCAGGCCGGCGAGCGCCAGATGCTGGTTCTGCAGGTCGAGCCAGCCATTGCGCTGCTCCAGGAACTCGGTCTTCTCGCCCGACCAGAGCCGGTAGACGATCTTGCCGGCCCTGTTGCGCAGCACCTCGCCGTCCTCGCCGATGACGGGGATACGCTTCGGGCCGAAGCCGTCCTCGGTCAGTGGCCGCAACGTCGTCATCAGGTGGACGTGCGGATTGCCCGGCTCGTCGTGATACACCCAGTCGGCCACCTGCCCGCGCGCCAGCACCTGCTCGAGCACGAACTGGCGCATCAGGGCGATGTTCTGCTCCTGGGACAGCTCCACGGGCAGCGCGATGATGAACTCGCGGGCGAACTGCGCGTCCTCGCGCTTTTCGAACGCCTCGACCCGGTTCCAGAACGCCTCGACGGCGCCGGCGACGGAACGGTCGGCGATCAGCGCCCTCGCCCATTCCGGCGCGTCAGCCGGCAGAAGGAATTCCTCATGGGCGAGATTGCGCTTGTTGGAATAGTCGACCGTGCGCGCCTCCGCCTCGTACTCCATCCGCGCGCAATGGCGATACGCGGCCGACAGCACGGCGCTGCGGCCATTCCCGCGTCCGATGAGCTGGGGCGTGAAATGCGTGATCGCCACGGTGACGGCGTCTCCCATCGAGGCCTCGAACGGCGTGTTCGTCGGGAGAGGCCGGCCCCGCCAGGGCCGGAGCAGCACGTCGCGCCAGCGACGTATTACTGCGCCGTTGGAAGCCGCTCCTTCGGAACGGCCGGGATGATCTCAAGCGGCGTCGGCTTCGCCGACTAGCTTTTTTACTAGTCGCCGCTGGCGCTCATCCGGGGAAAGCTGGGCCTCAATCCAGCAGAAACCGGACAGCGGAAGGTCGACCGGAATGAAGAAGCCGTCACGACAGATCAGGGAGGAAATCGCCAGGCTGCAGGATCAACTGCGCCAGGCCGAGACGCGCGAAGCCGAGCTCATCGGCCGGATCGCGCTGAAGGCCGGTCTCGGCGAGATCGAGATCGAGGAGACGGCGCTGCTCTCGGCCTTCGAGGAGGTGGCGAAACGGTTTCGCGACGGCACCGACGCGTCGACCGGGAGAAGGAGCGTTGCTGGCCGGCAGCCAAATGGCGAGGCGTCCACGACGCTCGCAGTTGGCGCGGCTCCGAGCAGCGATCGCGAGGCTTGAGCGCATGCACCGGTCGAGCTCATCGGACGCCCGCAAGAAGGACACGCGCGAGAAGATCGAGCTCGGCGGGCTGATCGTGAAAGCTGGGCTGCGCTACGAGAAGCGCGCCGTGCTGCTCGGCCTGCTCGTCGATGGACATCGCCGGATCGGCGAGGACGATGGCGAGCGTGCGCGGCTCAGCGCCATCGGCGCGGAAGCCTTCGGGCGCGATCATGAATAAGGTGCTATTGGCCGGGCTGCATGCGGCGATCATGATCGCCGTGGCGATCGCGACGACCGGCGCCGAGCACTGGCTGGCGGGCTTCGGCAAGACCGAGTCTGCGCGGCTGATGCTCGGCCGTGCCGGGCTTGCGCTCCCCTACGTGCTGTCGGCCGGGGTTGGCGTGATCCTGCTCTTCGCGGCGGCCGGCGCGATCGCCATCCGGGCGGTCGGATGGGGCGTCGTGACCGGGAGCGCGGCCGTCATCGGCATCGCCACTATCCGCGAAGGCGCGCGCCTCGCCGCTCTCGCGGGCCGCGTGCCGGCGGGGCAATCTGTGCTCGCCTATGCCGATCCGGGAACGATGATCGGCGCGGCGATCACGCTCGTCTGCGCGATGTTCGCGCTGCGTGTCGTCATCAAGGGAAACGGCGCTTTCGCCGCGGCGTCTCCGCGCCGGATCAAGGGCCGGCGCGCGATCCATGGCGAGACCGACTGGATGCGGATGGAAGCGGCCGGCAAGCTGTTCGGCAATGCCGGCGGCATCGTCATCGGCGAGCGTTACCGGGTCGATCGCGATTCCGTCGCCGGCAACGCGTTCCGCGCCGACAGCCGCGACAGCTGGGGTGCCGGCGGACGCTCGCCGCTGCTCTGCTTCGACGGCTCGTTCGGCTCCTCGCACGGCATCGTCTTCGCCGGCTCGGGCGGCTTCAAGACGACGTCGGTGACGATTCCCTCGGCGTTGAAATGGGGCGGCGGCCTCGTGGTGCTCGACCCCTCCTCGGAGGTCGCGCCGATGGTGATCGGCCATCGGCGCAAGGCGGGCCGCAAGGTGGTGGTGCTCGACCCGGCCGATGCCGCCACCGGCTTCAACGCGCTCGACTGGATCGGCCGTTTCGGCGGGACGAAGGAAGAGGACATCGTCGCGGTCGCGACCTGGGTGATGACCGATAGCGCGCGGCAGGCTTCGGCGCGCGACGACTTCTTTCGCGCCTCGGCAATGCAGCTTCTGACGGCGCTGATCGCGGATGTCTGCCTGTCGGGTCATACGGAAAAGAAGGACCAGACGCTCCGGCAGGTCCGCGCCAATCTCTCGGAGCCGGAGCCGAAGCTGCGCGAGCGGCTGACCCGGATCTATGAGCAGTCGGGATCGGACTTCGTGAAGGAGAATGTCGCGGTCTTCGTCAACATGACGCCGGAGACCTTTTCCGGCGTCTACGCAAATGCGGTCAAGGAGACGCACTGGCTGTCCTATCCGAACTATGCCGCGCTCGTCTCGGGCGACAGCTTCGCCACCGACGAACTCGCCGACGGCGGGACCGACATCTTCATCGCGCTCGACCTGAAGGTGCTGGAGGCGCATCCGGGACTCGCCCGGGTCATCATCGGCGCGCTGATGAACGCGATCTACAACCGCAATGGCGAGGTGAAGGACCGCACGCTGTTCCTGCTCGACGAGGTCGCGCGGCTCGGCTTCCTGCGCATCCTGGAGACCGCCCGCGATGCCGGCCGCAAATACGGCATCACCATGACGCTGCTGTTCCAGTCAATCGGCCAGATGCGCGAGGCGTATGGCGGCCGCGACGCCACCTCGAAATGGTTCGAGTCGGCGTCGTGGATCAGCTTCGCCGCGATCAACGATCCCGAGACCGCCGACTACATCTCGCGGCGCTGCGGCGACACTACGGTGGAGGTCGATCAGCTCAGCCGCTCGTCACAGATGTCGGGCGCGTCGCGGACGCGCTCCAAGCAGCTGGCGCGCCGCCCGCTGATCCTGCCGCACGAGGTCCTGCGCATGCGGGCCGACGAGCAGATCGTGTTCACCGCCGGCAATCCGCCGCTGCGCTGCGGGCGCGCCATCTGGTTCCGCCGCGAGGACATGAGAAGCTGCGTCGGCGAAAACAGGTTCCACCGGAAAGAGGCGGTGCAGGGAGGAGCGCTGTGAGACGGCTGCGCATCGGCGATAGCGAGGTGGAGGACGCCTCCGGCGACTTCGCGGTGCGGCTGGCGGACGCATTTGCGCGCCGCGAACATCCGCTGTGCCTGTGCCAGCCGGAGGGCGTGCCGATGTATGTCGCGCGCGCGGGCGGGCGCCATGTGCTGAAGCGGATGCCGGGCAGCGGACCGCGGCACGATCCCGACTGCGATTCCTACGAGCCGCCGCATGCGCTCTCCGGCCTCGGCGCCGTCGACGGCGAGGCGATCGTCGAGAACGCCGAGGATGGCGTCACCCTGCTCAAGCTGGATTTCAGCCTGTCGAAGCAGGCCGGGCGGACGGCGCCGACGCCGCGGGAGGCGATCGATGCCGGCGCGGTGAAGACCGACGGTTCGCGCCTCTCGCTGCGCGCCCTGCTGCACTACCTGTGGGAGCAGGCCGAGTTCAATCGCTGGCGACCGGCGATGACCGGACGGCGCAATTGGGCGGTGCTGCGCAAGTTTCTGCTCGAGGCGTCCGAGGGCAAGACCGCGAAGGGCAAGGCGCTCGGGGACGTCCTGTTCATTCCCGAAATGTTCGACGCCGATCGCGACGCCGCGATCGCGCAGCGGCGCGAGACCTTCCTGAGCCGCGCGTTGAAGGCAGACGGAAAGCGGCGGTCCCTCGCCCTGCTGATCGGGGAGGTGAAGGAGGTCGCGCCGGCGCGCTTCGGCTACCGGCTCGTAATCAAACATCTCCCGCGCTTCCCCTTCATGCTGAACGAGGACGCGCACCGGAGGATCAACGCGGTGTTCGCCCCCGAGCTGGCGCTGTGGGACGCGACGGCGGATTCGCATCTGATCGCCATCGCCACCTTCGGCATCGATACTGCCGGCATCGCCTCGATCGAGTCGATCGCGCTCATGGTCGTGACCGATCGCTGGCTGCCGTTCGAGAATCGCTACGAGGCGGCGCTGATCGACGCGCTGGCGAAGCGCGGCGCGAGCTTCGTCAAGAGCCTGCGCTACAACATGCCGGCAGCGCAGCCGATGGCCTCCGCGGTGCTGCGCCAGGACGGCGCGACGCCGCTCGGCATGTATATCGTGCCCGACGAGGCGGGAACGGACTATCGCGAGAAGCTCGACGAGCTGATCGCCGAGAGCGGCATCGCATCGTGGATCTGGAGCATCGGCGACGGCGCCATGCCGGAGCTTCCGGCATGAGTGGATCGCGCGCGGCCCCAGTACGAACGCGCGAGGTTCGATCGGGCCCGCCGCGCCCTCGGCCGGGGCGAGAACGAGAGGCGGCCATGCCGCCTCTCGTCTGCGGCTCAAAAGCCGCTCGGCTCCAGCGCGCCGGAGCCGTAGACGATGCGCCGGGCGTGGAAGCTCACGCCGGTCTCGCAGGCGATCTGGTCAATGATCTGGCGCAGGCCGCAAAGGCTGTGGTCGCTGACCTCGTGCAGCGACGGGCCGGATTCGGCGAGCGGGTACCAGCGCTTCGTGCGGGGATCGAAGATCTCCTGCGTCGCCAGATCGATGTCGAGATGATCGAGAAGCGGCTGCGCTTGCCCGATCCAGCGGTGCTCGAACTCCGCCTCGATCCAATAGAGGTTTTCGGCGGCGTGCTCGGCGCGCGTCGGATCGGCGCCGCCTTGCAGGTAGCGCTTCGCTTCGACCGCGCGTGTCATCAGCTCGATCAGCTCGCCGAGCTTGGCGACGAGCCGGTCGTGAGCGCAGCGCGCGAGATTGTTGTCGCAGGCGACACGATTGATTCTTGCGGTGAGCCTGAAGCCGTTCAGGCGCGTGAACAGCGAGAGATAGTCGATGTCGGACATGAGATGTCTCCTTTCGGTCTGACGGAAGGAGGCCGCACCGTAGCCGCGAGGGGTCAGGGATCGCGAAGCGACCGCCAGCGGCGGCGAGCAAGGGTGCCGATTTTCCGGCGGCGCCTGGCGGGCGGCGGCGGAAAATTGGGGGAACCGCGATGTCCTTGACGCCGGAGTGGCGGGTGCACAATGGGCCGTCAGAGAGAGGAAAGCCACGGCGCCGGCCAGGCGCCGTGTCCGCAGCCGGCGGAGCCGGCCGGGTGCGCGAGGGTTGCCCTCGCGACGGGGTGCCCGGTCGATCCGGTCGATCGCGTCCCGCGAGAGGGTCGTCACCCGAAGGGCGGAGACCGCGCAGCGGGCTCCGTGAGCGAAGCGAATAGAGCCGTACGCCGAAGGCGGATCGCCCAAACCCCTCTCATCATCACGCCGAACATTGAACCACGAGGGATCGCGACTTCGACGCGACTGCACCCGATCTGCGCAACTCACGCTCAACATCGCCAGCCGGGAAAACTCGCGGGCGCCGCGCGGCCGTGCCGGCGACGCACACGCACGAGAGGCGGGAGCTCCTGGTGCCGCCAGCGCCGCCGCCCGGTCGATCCGGGCGGCGGCGCTTCGGACACGGCAAAGAGCAGAGGCGGCGTGAGCCGCCTCTGCTCTGGATATCAATCCCTGTCCGGGCCCCAGAGCGGATTGTTCACCGGATCTTCGATTGGATCCTCCTCCAATCGCGCCACCGCGAGGATCACCTCCGGGATCGGGCGGCCGCCGATGCGGGTCCGGCGCTGCGCCACCAGAATGCTGACGGCCGTCTCGTTGGCCTCGATCGCCCGAACCGCCTCCTCCATATCGTCGTGCGGCTCGAGATTCTCGACGGGGATGACGTCGCCGTCTTCATCGTATCCGCCGTGGAGATAGAGCGGCGCTGTCTCGAGACGCTTCGCGCAATCCTCCGCGTCGCGGATCAGGCGGAAGGCCTCGGTCCGCTGCTTCCAATATTCGGCGCTGCCGCCATCGATGGACGTCACGGTTTGATGTGTCATGAGATTTCTCCTTTCGTCTTCTGACGGAAGGAGGCCGCACCGTAGCCGCGAGGGGTCAGGGATCGCGAAGCGACCGCCTGCGGCGGCGAGCGGGGGTGCCGATTTTCCGGCGGCGCCCGGCGGGCGGCGGCGGAAAATTGGGGGAACCGCGATGTCCTTGACGCCGGAGCGGCGGGTGCACAATGGGCCGTCAGAGAGAAGAAGAGCCCGCGGCCCCGACCAGGAGCCGCGTCCGTGTGGTCGGGGAGGTTTGGAGGGGGTGGACCACCCCCTCCATGGGTGGGGGAGCTTGAGGGGGCGGGGCTCTGCCCTGCCCCTTCATGGGAGAGGTTGAGAGGGGACTCGCCCCTCTCATTGGGACCGCAGGGCCGGTCGATCCGGCTTTGCGGTCCGCCTGCGCGGAGAAGGCGACAGGCGGCCGAAGCCGCCTGCCGCCCTCGGACGTCAATCCGCAGCAGACGCCGAAAGGATTGTCGGCGCGACACCCTTGAGCCTCACGTTGAAGCCACTGACGCGGCTTCCGAAGACGTTCGGCCCACTGAGCACCTCAAACGCGGGCGACAGGACCGGATAGAGGATCGTCAGCATCCCGGCGAAATCCTCGATCGGACGCCGGACCGAGACCGTCTCGCCATCGTCGTCATTGCCGATGATGAGCAGGTTTCCCGCGAGCGGACTGCCATAGTCCTTCAGTTCGGTGAAGCATGGCAGTTCGCCGGTGAGCCCGTTGTCATTGACGACGACGGAATGGAACCCGTCGATGCGCACCATGTCGATGAGCGCGCATCCAATGTAGCCCCGGATCGCAGTGAGAGTATTTTTGGGGTAGACCGTCACGGCGCGGATCGTGCGGCGTTCGACCTCTACGAGATAGGCAGTAATGGTCATTGTCATGCTGATCTCCTTTCATTGCGATGACGGAGATCGGCCAGGGCAAGTCGAACATCGGGTCAGGGATCGCGAAGCGACCGCCGGAGGCGGCGAGCGGGGGGAGCCGATTTTCGGACGCCGCCCCTTCGGGTGGCGGCCGAAAATTGGGGGGACCGCGATGTCCTTGAGGCGATGTGAGCGGCCCGTAAGATGGGCAGTCAGAGTGAATGCAACCACGGCGCCACCAGGCGCCGTTCCGTATCCGGCGACCAGCCGGCTGCTCCCTCGACGCCAGGCTCCACACGGGAAAAGGGGAGACGACCGCAGCCGCCTCCCCGTCGCCGGATGGCAGTCCCACGTCATCCGGGTTGGGCGGCGGCCCGCGTGCTGCGCGCTTCCTCGTCGAGAGAGAAGGCGACCAGCGTGTCCTCGTTCCAGAAGACGCGCTCGATGCTGAAGCTGATGCCGAGATCGCGCTCGATCCGGTCGAGCAGCGCGGCCAGCTCGCCGAGCTCCTCCGTGGTGACAGGAATCCGGATCGGATAGCCCGGCTCCACGCGATACCATCGTCCCATCGAGGGATCGTATGCCCTTCCGTTGCCCGCGAGCGGCGCGGGGTCCAGGAGCTCGGTTCCGCTCCAATCAATAGCGAAGGCGTCGGAATAGTCGCACCAGCCGGGTTCGGCGTGATCGTCGCGTGCCCGCTCGGCAGGCGTCGTCCTTTCGAGATAATCGCGATCGGCGGCGAGGATCTCCTGCTCGTAGTCCAGCATATCGTCGAGCACCGCTATCAGGCGGCGGCGAACCTTGCGTGCGACGGGGCGGCTCTCCTTGCTGCGCCGGCCGAGATGAGCGGCGCGCAGGGAGTGCGCCAGCAGCGCGATCCGGTCGATGTGGAGCTGGATGAGGTCTTCGATCGTCATGGTGATCTCCTTCATTTCGATGACGGAGATCGGCCCGGGCAAGTCGCGCATCGGGTCAAGGACCGCGGAACGCGGCCGCAGGGCGGCGAGTGGGGGAGCCGATTTTCTGACGCCGCCTTCTGGGCGGTGGCTGAAAATTGGGGGGACCGCTCGTCCTTGAGGCGATGGAAGCGGCCCGTAAAATGGGTCGGCAGAGTGAATGCAACCACGGCGCCGCCAGGCGCCGTGTCCGCATCCGGCGACCAGCCGGTCCCGCTGCCCTCGCCGCTTTCCGACGGTCCCATGCTCACGCCGCCGGTGCCGCGCCGCGAGAGGATCGTCACCCGAATGGGCGGAGACCGCGTGCGGGCTCCGTGAGCGGAGCGAGTAGAGCCGTCCGCCGCAGGCGGCTCGCCCAACCGGATCGCGAGGTTTCGCCGCGGCGCACGGAGAACCGTTTCCACGCGACGAATGGGTCGAGAATGGCTTCAAGGCGCCCGAGAACGCCGTCGAGGGCTAGATGCCGGGGGGCGATGACGGCACGGCCAAGGCACCCCTACGTGGTTGGAGCGAACGCATCGATGCCGGTCAACGCGGCGGACAACCGCCAGAGTCGAGCCGCCTGTTCCGGATCGACGGCGTGGCGGCGCACACCGACGAAGGAAGGCTCGACTCCCTCGTCGAGAGGCGCAACATCGCAGTCTTCGCAATATACACCACCTAGCCCACTCAGCTGAGGCGATGTCGCTGCCCAGACCTGCGTTGCGGCTCCCTGCTGGGGCGTCTTGAAGGTCGGGTCGGCGGGGTTGCCGTTGGTGTCGAGCCAACCGGCCGCGATCATCTCGTCCTTGGTCAAATGCCGTTGAAGCGGCGTGAAGATCTTGCCGGGGTGCAGGGAAAAGGCACGCACGCCGGAACCGCGCCCGAGTGCATCAAGCCGCACGGCGAACAAGGCATTGGCGGTCTTCGACTGCCCATAGGCCAGCCATTTGTCGTACCCCCGCGTGAACTGCACATCGTCCCACCGGATCCCCGAATTGTGGTGTCCAGCGGACGAGACCGACACGATCCGCGCGCCGCCCGCAAGCGCCGGCCAGAGCAAATTGACGAGGGCATAGTGGCCGAGGTGATTGGTCGCGAACTGGGCCTCCCATCCCGGTCCGAGCCGCGTTTCGGGACACGCCATGATGCCGGCGCTGTTGATGACGATATCGGCGTGACGACCGGACGCAAGGAAGCGCCCCGCGAAGGCGCGTACACTGTCCTGGTTTCCAAGATCGAGTTCATCGATCTCAACGCTTGGCATCTCGCCGAGGGTCTCCCGCGCGACGGCCGGCCGTCGCGCCGCGACGAGGACATGCGCGCCGCCACGGGCGAGCGCGCGCGTCGTCTCCAGGCCGAGACCGGAATGGCCGCCGGTGACAATGGCGAGCTTCCCAGTCATATCCTGGCCGGCCAGGACCTCCTCGGCCGTCGTCGCGGCGCCGAAGCCCGAGTGGATGGGAGTCTGCAGGCTGGGCATTGGAAACCTCCAAATGGGTCGGACGCGGGCGGCTGCTTTCGTCGACAAGAAGTACAGGCATGTGCTCGGCACGATCCATGCGCTAGGGTGCGCCATTCTTTGTTGATCGTACGGAACTTGGCCTTGGACCCTCTTTCCGATGTGCTCTCGCTGCTGAAGCCACGGAGCTATATTTCCGCCGGCCTCGATGCCGGCGGCGAGTGGTCGCTCGGTTTTCCCGCCCATGAGGGGATCAAGTTCAACGCCGTGATGCGCGGCGCCTGCTGGTTGTCGGTCGAGGGCGATCCAGAAACGGTGCGACTGGTCGAGGGTGACTGCTTTCTTCTGACGCGCGGCCGTCCCTTCGTACTGGCCTCGGACCCGTCGCTCGATCCGGCTGATTCCCAGCCGGTCTACGAGGCCGCCCGGCACGGGATCGCGACGTGCAACGGGGGCGGCGATTTCTTTCTCGTCGGCGGACGGTTTGCTTTCTCGGGCGATCACGCGAGCATGCTCTTTGGTGCCCTGCCGCCGATCGTGCGTGTGCGGAAAGCGTCCAACCAGGCGACCGTGCTGCGTTGGTCGCTGGAGCTGCTGGCATCCGAATTGCGCGACCGTGAGCCTGGCGGCGCGCTGGTGACGGAGCATCTCGCCCACATCATGCTGGTACAGGCCCTGCGCCTCTACTTGGCGAACCCGGCCGATATAGGCGTCGGATGGTTCTTCGCCCTCTCCAATCGGCAGGTTGGCGCCGCGGTGAGCGCCATGCACGCCGATCCGGCCCATCGATGGACACTGGGAGACCTGGGGCGCCTGGCGGGGATGTCTCGGACAACCTTCGCCCAGAAGTTCAAGCAGCTAATCGGCATGACGCCGATGGAATATCTCGCACGATGGCGAATGCTTGTCGCAGCCGAGCGGCTGCGCAACTCGGACGAAACTGTCGCCTCGATTGCGTTTTCACTCGGATACCAGTCCGAGGCCGCGTTCAGCACAGCGTTCAAGAGGACAATGGCCAGCACGCCGATGCAGTATCGGCGTGGGCGGCCGTACACGCGTGCGAGCGGATAGATCGCGACGGGTTTTATCGCCGACGATTGAGCCTTCTCGCGGAAGAGGAGAATGCATCATCGGAATGAATCGGTCGCCCCTCATCGATTCATGAAAGTCGTTGGACGCCGCTTCCGGAGGAAGGGAGACTCCGGCCATGGAGAAGTTGGAAACGGGTCCGGTTCATCTTCACCGCATCGATCCGTCGCGGAACATGCGGCGGTTCTATACGCTCGCGATCCAGCCGACGCTGTTCGGCGGGGCGACGGTCATCCGCAACTGGGGCAGGATCGGGACGAACGGCCAGTCGATGATGGAGACCTTCGATCAGCCTGAGGAGGCTGTGGGCGCGTTCTCGCGCCTAGCCCGGACGAAACGACGTCGCGGCTATGGCGACGCCGGCGTCAACGGAAACGGCTGACCTCGGTGAAGGCTTTCCAGCGGGCGATGAACTCGCGCAGCAGCGGCAGGAAGAAGGCCTTGCTGAAGCGGCCGATCGGCGGCTCGGGCTCGAGATAGAAGGACCGACCGACAAGATCGGTGTTGAATTCGTCGAGGATGATCCAGAGGCGCAGATCGGTGTCCAGCCCGGCACGGCGCTTTTCGATGGCCGGGATCTCGGAAAAGAATCGTGATGCTTCCGGTTCCTTGGTGGTGATCGGAAAGAAGAGCACCAGATCACCGTCCGGGCGGACGATGCGCACGCCGACAGCGACGGGCCGGTCCTTGCGGCCCTCGGTCTCGCCGGCACGTGCCTGCCGCGCCCACAGATAGGGATAGCGGATAACGGTCGCGGTCTGGATGTCGTCGAAGCTCATGGCTTTCCGGCCTCATCCTCCCGCGCATAGGCGTCGACGGCGTTCTCGAACTCTGCGAGAAGGCTGTCGGGCATCGTCTCGATGGTCCCCGCCGAGCGCGCGTCCGACTGGCGCATCAGCCGCTCATAGTCCTCGATGTTGAGGAGCACGAGGCGCGGCTTGTTGCGCTGGGTGATCGTCACCGGCCGGCGGAGCGCCTCGGCGATGATATCGCCGGACTTCCGGGAAAGCTCGCTCGTGGAATAGGACCCACCTGAACGCGGCATAGCGGCCTCCTGTAATTGCTGCCTTTGCTGTCATATACAGCATTCACAGCAACTGTGCAACGGCGGTCCGTCCGAAGCGCCGTCGCCGGGCCGGCAGCGCTTCGGACAACGCGACATGGCGAAAGCCTCCCTACAAGGGAGGCTCGCCGCTCAGCAGACCCTCCAGCTCGGCCCAGATGAGCTCGCACTCCGCGAGAGCCTTTTCCAGCTCGGCCTCGATCTCGCACCGCTCCACGGCGTCGACGGCGTTTCGCAGCTCGGCGCGCAGTTCCTCGATGTGCTGATCGATCGACATTGGTCGTCTCCTTGATGTTGGTGAAAGACGACACCGGCGGTCATGGCGGGCCGGAGGGGTCAAGGAGCGCGAAGCGACCGGCGGAGCCGGCGAGTGGGGGAGCCGAAATGCGCAGCATTTTGGGGGCACCGCTCGTCCTTGAGGCCTTCGGTCCGGCATGGCATCCTCGGACGAACTGAGCAGACATCCCCGCTCCCGGTTGTGCACCCGACAGACCGGAAGCAGGCTCGATGCCTGCTTCCGGCTGCGACACCGTGGGAGCCGGCTAGAGCACGTCGTCCGCGATGCCGAGGGCCGCGAGGCGAGCGTGGTCCTCGATCGGCACCACTTCGTAGTCATCGGACATCCAGGCGTAATCGCCGTTCCAGACATCGCCGAGCTCGGCCCATGTTCCGTCAGGCCAAACCGCGATGTCGTCACGGTGGTGCGCCTTTGCGCCTGTGAGATTTGTGGTGGTGGTCATGTGTGTCCTCCTGGCTGTGGCCGTTCGTCGCCGAAAAGGCTGAAGGCCCCGCCTTGCGGCGGAGCCCTCTGGTCGGAGGCTCAGTCCCGGTTCGGGCGGGACCAGATCAGCTGGAGGCCTTCCTCGCCTTCCACCTCGATCAGGGTGGCGTAGATCGGGGCGGGGAAGGACGGGTCGTCGAGCTTGACGGAGAGGTAGTCGCGCTCGGTCTCCTTCGCGGTCTTCTGCCAGGCGGCGCCGAACTCCACGTTGCGGCTGTCGAGGATGCGGAAGTCGGGGGCCTTGTCGGAGGTGCGCTCGGCGCGAACGATCTTGGCCTTGACGTTGAGGTTGAGGGTCTTGATGGCGCCGGTGAAGCCGTTGCCGGTGGAGGTGAAGGTGCCGATGGAAGCCATTGTCTCATTCCCTTGGTTTTCTCGGGCCGCGCCCACCGCGACCTCGATGGCGGTCGACAGACCGGAGGCGATCGACCCGCACCCGAAGGGCCGGAATGAAATGGAGGGCGGCCGCGGCTGGCTTTTTTGCCTCGCGATGCAAAGCCGGCTTGCCGGCGGCGGAAAAAAGCCCGACGCGGGCGTTGCGGGGATAAGAGCGAGACGAGCGTAGCGAGATCGGCCTTCGGTCAGACCAGCTACATCGAGGACGCAGGTGGGTGTGCCCGTCGCGAAGACAACCGGAATGAAGACAGGCGTTTGCCTTGGCCGTTCAGCTCAGGCGACGGCGCCGGCCCGCTCACGACCTCGCCCACGACAAGGCCCGTGACGCCAGGACCAACTACCTCGCCACGACGGCAACCCGACATCCACCCGTCCGCTTGCAACCAATGCGGCAGCAAAGCGCCGGGGAAGTCCGCTGCAGGAGCTCGCGCGACGTCCCTATCAAGCACAACGTCCACCCCCTCGGAGCGACCATCGTCACAGCTCGAAGGTGGGGGCAGCGGGACCAGCGATCCGGCGCCGCCGGCGACGAGCCCCACGAGGGCGGGTCACAAGGCGGGGCCTTCAGCCTCTTACCCCGGACGGCCGCGCCAGCGTCAGACACCACACATGCCCTCACACTCATTGGGCCAAAGATCGAGCTGGCCATGATCGGCTTCAATCGAGAGATCGGCCTCATCAAGCGGCAGGGCGGAGCGATGGAGATAGACCTCCCCGCGAATCCCGCGCAGGCCGCTGCGGATGGCACGGTCGATCGCGACGGCGTCGCCCCAAGCGTCGGGATCATGGTCGCGGATGCGCCTCCACGCGGCGTTGCTGTGGAACGGGCAGCCGATGCACGAGCTCTTCGGCGGAATCGGATAGTCGTGCCGCCGGAGCCAGGCGAGGCAATCCTGCCGGCTCATGCGCCGCTCGATCAAGGGCCAGCGGTTGACCTGCCACGGCTCGAAGCTCGGCTTGATGCGCACGGCCTCGTCGGTCGAAATGCCGATCCATTGCTCGGCGACGGCAAACGGGGGCGACCTTTTTCGGGTCAGGCCGAGCAGTTCGCGGACCTTCCTGCGGATCGGCGCGATCTTGTAGTCGCCGGTGCATTGACGGCGGATCATCCCGATCTCCACCCGGCCGCCGCGCTGGATCACGCGGGTGAATGCCGGGATCGAGGCCCAGCGCTCGCCGCGCGATGCATCGAGGAGATTTTCGCGGATGTTTCCGGCGGAGACGATGTGAACCGGGAAGGGCAGGACGTTCGGCGACATCAGCCAGCGCAGATGCTCGTAGACCGATGCCGGCTCCCAGCCGGTATCGGCGAATATGGCAAGGTCCGGCATCGGCCCGACGATGCCGTGCGCCGCCATCAGCGCCAAGGTCGTGGATTGGACTCCGGCCCCGAGGCTGAGCACACGGAGCCGGATGGGGGATGGCGCACAGCCATCCCCTTCGACGGTTGGTGCGCGGAACATCAGGCCGCCTCCTGCACCGTCTCGGCCTGCGGCTGCAATCCATGCAGGAAGGTGACGGCTCGCTGTGCGTGGGCGGCGGCAGAGAAGATCGCCCGCTTGTCGTTGGCCAGGACCTTCAGCCAGCTTCCGAGATAGGCGGCGTGGTCGAGCCTGGGCTCGAGCTCCGGGACGATACCGAGATCGGCACAGAGGAGCGCCGAGCCAATCTCGGCCACGAGTTCTTCGCGCGCCCTCTCGCTGCGATCCTTCGCGTAGCGGCTGAAATCGCGGCCGACGCGGCGCGGATCCGCCGTCCAGTGCACCGATTCATGGCTGAGAACCGCCACATACGACGCCGCATCGCGAAACGTCTCGAACGGCGGCATCTGGATGTGGTCGGTCGACGGCGAATAGAATGCCGCCGAGCCCCCGTGGCGGATCACGGCGCCAGTATGCGCAAAGAAACGGTCGGCGTGCTCGATCCGCGCCATCGGATCGAGAACGGGCGGCGGCGCGAGATAGAAATTCGCCGGCAGGTCCTCGATCTGGTCGACGTTGAAGACGCTGTAGGTCTTCAGGAACGGGATATCCCGCTCCACCTCCCCGCCGTGAGCGTCCGTCTCGGTCTTCGTGAAACGACTGGCGTAGATGACGATCGAGCCGGATTCGCCCTTGCGAACATGGCCACCGAGCTCGACCGCCTGTTTGAAGGTCATCCAGGTCGGCGAGGCGAAGCCCCGCGCCATGGCCTCCGACCACAGCAGCAGCACGTTCATGCCGGAATACGGCTCTCCGGTATGACGCAGCGGGCGGGTGATCCGGCCGGTCGCATTTGCCGCGCTCCATGGCCGGATCCACGGTCGCACGCCCTTTTCGAGATCGGCGACAATCCGCTCGGTAATCCTGGCGTAGATGTCGCCGCGCTCGCCAATCTCTTTCCTGCTCATTTTCCTGAACCTCCGTTGTGGAGGCCGCGCCGATCGCGGCCCCGTCACGGGGTCCGGTTGCCGGGGGAACAGGCGAGACCGCGCACCCGGAGGCGCCCGACCGCAGGGCGAGGCGCGACGGGCCGCAACGAAGTGGAGGACGGCGAAGCCGTTGCGCTGACCGCCGGCCCCGGCAGGACCTCCTTCCAGGACGGGACGCGCACGGCGCGCTCTCCTGCCATTCCTCTTCCTTCCGCGATCGACTGAGCTTTGGTTGCGACATGCGAAAAGGCCGGCGCCTGGAGGGGCCGGCCTGGTCTCATTCAAGCGATGGGATGGGCGGAGCCGAAGCTCCGCCCGGGCGGCTCAACCGAGAGCCGCCATCTGGAGCTCGGCCGCCTTGCGGTCGACGCTCTGGCCGGCATTCTCGACCGGCCGTTCGAAGGGCTTCCAGCGCTCGCCGACGACCTGCTCGTAGGCAGCGACGGCGCCCTCCGCCGCCATGCACAGCACGTGGGCCTGGAGCCCCATGTCGGCCGCGAATTCGCGCTTGCGCTGCGCAGCGCTCGAGAAGCCGACCGGGCCGTCGAGATCCTCGTCGCGGGCGTCATTGGCGAGCTTGGCGGTCGCGTCGCGGGCTTCGGTGACCGCGCGGGAATAGAACTGGCCGGCTCCGTGGGCGGATCCGACATAGGCACCGACGATGCGCTGGAGATGGATCTGCATCGCCCGCTCGCTGAGCCCTTCGCCAAGGCTGTCGGCCGTCTCGACGATCAGTCGCAGGTGGAGCTCCCGGATTCCGTCGCTGTCGGGGACCGGAAGCCCGAAGCTTTCGGAGATGAGGATGGTCTGGTGGGCGTCGGGGCAAGCCAGCCGAACCATTTCGAGCGTGGTGCCCTTGCGGAGTTGGACGACGCGGGCGGACTGGCGGGGCGCGCGAGCGGTCTTGGTCATGTGAAGTTCCTTTCCTTCGGTTTCTCCTCGGGGCTAGGGCCGGCCCTTGCCGGTCATCCCTTCGGGTGCGGTCGAGAGAAACCGGCGAAAGGCGGATGCTTCAGGGTCCGGAGACGGCGAGGCGAGCGAAGCGGGCCTGCGGACAAGCAGGGCTTTCAGCCCTCGCGCGGGACGCGGGTCCGCTTTGCCGAGCCTGACGGGTCCGGCCGCCAGGCGGCGCGGAACGCGGCCTTGAAGCGGCCGGCCGCCGGTTTACGACCGCAGCAAAACCCGAGGGGATGACCGGCAGGGACCTGTGCCCGGGCTTCGAAACCGATATGGGAAGGCCGACATGACCCGCTACCGCGGACCTGCTTTCCCGGTCGGCCAGGACCAGGTGCAGGCGAAGAGATCGGCCGGAGAGCCCCCGCGCAGCGCTCCACATCCGAACGCCATGGCCGTCTGTGACAGCGATTTGGAGAGAGCCACACAGCGATCGTCGAGATGGACGGCAAACGGCGAATGCGAGACAGGCGAGGATCCGCTGCAAGCAGACGGACCGTTAGAGACAGCCCGGAGGCGGGCGTCACACCGCTTCGGTTGCCTTCGCCCACACGTCCGGCCGCCACTGCTGGATGACGTCCTCGATCTCGGTCCGGTAGGCCTCGGGGTACTCCGCCACAGGTCGGCCGGCGACATAGGCAAAGACCGTCGCCATGTCATGGGCGATGGCCTCGTCGACGGCGAAGAGGTCCGCGATGTCGAAGCCGCCGAGATCGACCGCGTTCCACCAGGCGAGGATGAAGCCGGCGACACGGCGCGACTGCCCGGTGTCGCTGCGGGCGATGCTGAGGAGCCGCTCGAACGCGGCGCGCGTCGTCTCATCCATGATGGAGTTTCCTATGACTCCGGAAGGTTAGCTCAAGCTCGATCCGCGTGCACGCTCAATGCTGCAACCGGACGGCCCAGCCGGCGGGTTCTCACGAGAGCGCCTCGATCTCGTCGCGGCGCTCGAAGGTGAGGCGTTCGACATGCTCGCGGAAGAGCCGCTCATCCGCCGGCGTCCACCCGGCCCGACAGCGCCTCGAAGGCCGGGCTTTTGCCTTTGCGGTGTTGGTCTTGCGTTCCGCACGGTACTCGATCTGCCGCTCGATGCGCGCGATCTGGCGGCGGACCTCGGAGCCGGCCGGGGGATTCATGACGAACTCCGTCGGGCCCGGCTCCGTGAACATCCCGCCGGCCATGCCGGAAACGGGCTGGTGTCCGGTGCATAGGAGGCGGGCAACACGACCGGGGTGATCGAGGATGCGAGATCCTCGCCAGCAATCGCCCAGTCGACCAGCGGGGATCGCCCGCCGGCATTCTGCCGCATGGCATCGCTGAGGATGTCATGAAGAGCCGCATCGATGGCGACGCGTGGCTCCGGCCCCGCCTCGACCAGCAGATGAACGGCGACCAGGTACGTGGTCATGGCCGATCCTCCCTGCGGAGCAGCGGGTGCGCCGACGGCGACCGGATCGACAGCAGGACCGCCTGCCTCCAGGCGTCTGTGCCGGAATAGTGGCGGCACAGCTAGGGGTGCCAGACGACGAGAAGATTCTCGTCGTCGTCGTGGGCGGCCTTCCATCCGAAGGCGGAAGCGATGATTTTCCAGGGCATCGCCGCCTCCTATCGGGTCCAGCCGAGGAAGCTCGACGGGCCGGAATAGATCCGATGGCGATCCTCATCGATGACGAAGCCGAAGGGGCCACTTCGGTACTCTTCCGACGGGACGAGGAAGCGACGCTCCTTGATGCCAGGGCCACGTCGACCGCCCAGCGTCGCGACGATTTCGACCATGCCTTTCTCGTTGTTCGAGGTGATGTCCGAGATCACGATCCAGTCGCCGGCGTGCTTCTGCTCGAATGCCCGGCGATCCTTCTCGCGGGATTGGCCGGGGGCGAGGATGGTCCCGAAGATCCCCTCCCATGCCTCCGGCCAGCTGTCCTTGATCGTCTGCTCGGCGCAGCGCCGCTCGAAGGCGGTGAACAGCTGCGGGAAGGTGATGGCGACGATCGCCCAGGCTTCATCTTCCTCGTACCAGCCGCCCTCGGCACGAAGCATGGGATGGACCATGCGGTTGCGCGCCGCCGAGAGGTGGATGCCTCCATGACCGGCCGTGGAATGGAAGACGACATCCTCGGCATAGAGGGTCGCGCCCTGCGACGGGCCCCAGGGCGTGCTTGCCGTCGCGCGGATCTCGCGGCGGCGCAGCGCAGGCTTCTCGCGCTGATGCTCGGCGTTCTCCATGACCTTCGCGCGAAAGGCCGCCTCATCGGCGAGTTCGCCGGAATGACCGTAGAAATCGGCGCGCACCCATTGCTCCATGGGGCGGCCGATGCGCCAGCCACTCGCGAGAGTGAAACGTCCGTCGCGCGAGGGCAGCATGGCGAACGCGGTGTCGGCCACGCGGGCGACGGCAAAGCCGTCGGCGCTGTGGCCGAACGCCACTTCCGGAAATCCGGTGGTGGGGTCGGCAGCTTCGTTCGGAGACGCCAGCATGGTCATGCGACGATCCTCCCCTCGACGATGTCGGCGCCGACCTCGTCGGCGGTGACCTCCTCGAGCACGGCGCGCGGATAGCCATGACGGGAGAGCCACTCTTCGGCAGCCTGCCGATGCGCAGCGAGATGGACGAGCTCGGCGCCGGGGCCGGCGCGGTCGAAGATTCGCACCGCGCCGATGGCCGGGCGCTCGAGGATCGTGAAGTGGAGCTTCGAGTCGATCGAGAACGTCCGGTGGACGCGCATCGCGATGACGCCGCCAGCGCCATAGTCCGCCTCGTGCAGGGTGAAGCTGGCGGACAGGCCGACGCTGCCGATCCCGCGCTCCCCCTGCTTCTCGATCAGGCGGCCCTTGCTGTTGTGGGTCTGCCAGGCGGACAGCTTCCTGGTGAAGCGGTCGGGCGGGCGCGGCGTTCCGTCGGACCAGGCGACGAGGGAGCCGATCGGCGCGTTGTCGTAGATCGTGTGCGCGGACATGATGTCCTCCGTGATTGCGCATGCGTGAAAACGAAAGCGCCGCCGGCAGAGCCGGCGGCGGGATGGATTCGCAGTGCGGAAAGGTGGGCCGGCTATTCGGCCGCGACGCCGTAGGCTCCCTCGTCGGGCGCCTCGTCCGGCTCCGTGCTGTCCGGCTCGCCCGCCCCCTCGTCGAGATCGTCGTCCTCGCTCGCCTCGTGCTTCACCAGCCAGCTCGCGAGCTTCGTCGCGTCGGGCGCGAACAGCGCCGACGGATGAACGAACCGCTCCTCCTTGAAGTGCTCGACGAGAGCGGCGCGGGTGTCCTTCACCTTCTGGCGCGGCAGGACAGGGGTGTCCTTGCACGAGCCTTCGAGCGCGGCGCGGGACAGGCACGAGAGGAATTCGTCCGTGCCCATGTTCGGAAGGAAGCCGTCGGCGCCGATGGCGTCGCCGGCGAGCCGTGCGACGATGCCGGAGTCGGTGCGGTTCTCCCGGCAGGACAGCACATCGATGAGGACGCCGCGGGCCGCCTGCTGCAGCGTCTCGCGGTCGAACTCGAGCTTGCCTTCACTGCCGACCAGCCGTGCGGCATGGCGATCCATGCGAGCGTAGCCATAGACGTCGCCAGACGCGCCGGACGCGATGGAGATGTTTCGGCCGGCGAACGCCAGGACGAGCAGCGCCAGCAGCGTGTCGTCCTCGATCGGGGCCCGGGCGAGCGCTTCATGCAGCGCATCGGTCCGGAAATCCCCGACCATTTCGATGCCCCTACGGGTCACGTCCGGGCGCGGCTTCGTAGCCACGATGGCGTCGTCACCAGGAGCGCCACCGGCCGGTCCGGCCTTGCCCTTGGCCGTCTTCGGCTCAGGCATCCGGTAGTGGACCGTCTGCACCTTGCCTTCGCGATCGACGAACATCGCAGCGTGGTCGGACTTGCCCGGCTTTCCGTAGACCCGCTCGGCCTTGGGAGGCAGCTTCGCGCGTCCCCAGGTGTCGGCCTCGACGATGACGCCGCGCTTGGGCAGGTGGTTCGACATCCACTCCTGCTGGGCCCCGAGAAAGGCCTCGACATCGGTGGTGTAGCGGCTGTCCTCGTCGGCCGATGCGAACAGGTCCTCGACCCAGGCGATGCCGTAGGCCTTGGCGAGTTCGTCATCGAAGCTCGCATCCTTCGCGTACATCCGGGTCTTTTCCAGACCGTTCGCGACGTTGTACCAGGCGACCTGCGGATCGGCCTTGGACGGCTTGTGCTTCTTCCAGACCTCGTGCTGCTCCTCGAGCGAGGCCGCCGCAATGGTGCGCAACTGCTTTTCGTTCGGCATATCGCCCTTCGCCATGTGGTCCAGCATGGCCGGCAGGACATTGGCGAGAAGACGCAGCTTCTTGATCTGGCGGACCGGCAAAGCAAGCGCGACGCCGATCGCCTCCTCGGTCCAGCCGAGCGCGACGAGGCGTTCGATCGCGCGCCACTGGTCGACCGGGTTCAGCGGCTCGCGGGCGATGTTCTCGACCATGGAGCGCATCGCGCCATTGTCGTTCGACGCCTCCTCGACGAGGACCTCAATCACATCGTGGCCGGCGGCGATCGCCTGCCTCACACGGCGATGGCCCGCATTGATGATGTAGCCGTTGCCGCCGCCGGTCTCGGGGGCGACGACAGGCGGCTGCACGATGCCGACAACCTTGATCGTCGCCAGCAGCAGCGCATCGGCCTGTGCCGTCGACTTGGTCCGGCGCGTCTTGTCGGGATTCTCCTTCAGCGCGCGCGGATCGACCTTGATGAGATGCATGGGAAGCTCCTTGTGGGGGATTTCGGACCCCGCCCTTCGCGGGTCCTTTCTCGTCTTCTTCTCGAAGACCTCCCCCGGCCCGCGGAGCGGACGGGCCGGTGCAACTGCAGCCGAGCATCCCTGCCCGGCCGGCCAAGCGGGGCGTCAAGCCCTGCGCAGGACGCCGTGGCCGGGATCGCGCAGGCCGCGGTTGAGCTTCAGCGTCGCCGGTTCGGCCGATCGGCGAGCAAGGTTTCTCTCCTTCCCATTTTCCTTTTCCCTCTATCTGATGGCGCGCGCCTCACGCGGCGCAACGGAAACGGATCGCGGAGGCAGCCTTGCGCGGCATTGATTTCAGCTCCTGGCAAAGCGTGCTCGTCACGCTGATCGGGCTCGCGCTGTTCACCCTGATCAGCATCGGCATCCGCCTGCTGATGATGTTCACGATCCAGCAACGGCGGGAGCGCATGAACCGCCAGATCAATGAGCGGCTGCGCACGCTGATCGCCGCCTACAAGACGCTCGGAGGTTCGTTCACCGGCAATCTCACCGTCGATCCCAGGCATCTGCGCGATGTGAATCGGCAGGATCGCGAAGCTGTGGGAGACGAAGAGCCGGACGACGAGGGCGAGGATCCGGGTGCCGAACGCAGTGGCCCCTCGGACCGGAGGCGCCGTATTCGCGATGCGGTGGAGGCGGCGCTTTCCGACATCATCCTGCTCGGCACCGAAGAGCAGGTTCGCCTCGCAGAACGTGCCGTGCGTGAGCTGTTGGCCGGGCGCCCTGTTCGCACGGATGAGCTCGTGGTGTCGCTGCGCAGCTTCATCCGCGAAGCGCTCGATATCGGACCGATCCCGACGGACCTAGCCATCCCTCAGCAAGGCCCTACCCGGCCCTCGAGCTCGGGCGGGCGAGGCAAAGGCGAGAGCGGGCGGGAGGGCTCGGGGAAGGGCTCCGGCGCCGGCGCCGGAATGGGCGGCGGCATGGGGATGGGCGGCATGGGCGCTGGCTTCGGAACCGGCGTTTCTCCGGACGACGACCCCCCAACGGATCATCGCACATAGACGATGCGTCTGACGGTCGACACGCTTCCTCACCTCCACAGCGCGAGCCGACGCGATCGCCAGGCGACGTCACTACGCCGCAATCCGACCGCCTTCGGCGCCCTCCCCGTCGGCGCCGCCCTCGCCCGCGTTCGACGCGAGCTGCGCCTCGACCTCCGCCAGTTGCTCGCGTTTCATCTCGAGTTCCGCGTCGAAGGCGAAAGCTTCGCCGACGCGCGCCTGGTAGGAGGCGAGGCGCTTGCGCGCGCTTTCCAGCCGCCAGCCATAGTTCTGCCGCTCGTCCTCGAAGCCGGACAGGGCGTGCTCGAGCCGGGCGACGGCGCCGATCGGCGTGACGGTGACGGGCAGCTCGATCTCGTACTCGGCGCCCGTGCGCAGCAGCATGGTGCTGTAGTGGAAGCCGTCCTTTCCGAAGCGCTCTCCGCAGAATTCGAGGTCGAAGCCGCCGATCGTGGCGATGCCGGCCTCTCCTTCGTGCTGGAGCTGGACGAGGGTGAGGATCTCCTTCATCAGCGCCCGGCCGGCGAGCTTGCGCTCGTTATAGGCCGTGCCGGTCACGGTCATGACGAAGCTGTCTCCGGTCGTGGGCACAAGGCGTTCGATGTCCTGCCCGATCTCACCGATCCGCCGTGCCGAGATCTCGATGTCGCGCTCGGCGTCGCGAATTTGCCGGCGAATGGCGTGCTGGTCATCGACATGGGCGGCGCGAAGGCGATCGAGACGGGCGATCTCGGCCTCGAGGCCGGCTTTCTGCATCAAACGCTGGTCGCCGCTGGCAATGGCCTTGGCCATGGCGAACTGCGAGGCCTGTCCCTCGCCCATATCCTCAATCCTGCGGATCGAGGTGTCGCCCGAGAGCGCCGCAGCAATGAAGCGGGCCTTGCGCTCGTTGTTCTGCCACATGGTGGCGTCGAGCGATCCGAGCGTGGCATAGGCGAAGATGTCGACGACATCGTGCTGATTGCCCTGGCGAGCGATCCTCCCCTCGCGCTGCTCGATCTGTGACGGCAACCAGGGCACGTCCATGTGGTGCAGCGCCTTCAGGCGAAGCTGCACGTTGACGCCGGTGCCCATCGTCTCCGAGCTGCCGAGAAGGAAACGAACCTTGCCGGCCCGGACGTCGCCGAACAGCCGCTGCTTGGCCTCCGACTTCTTGAAGTCCTGGATGAAGGCGATTTCGGAAGCGGGCACGCCGAGCCGGACGAGTTCATCCCGAATCCAGCGATAGGCTGAGAAGCCGCGGCTCTTCTCGACACTGAGCGTGCCCAGGTCCGAGAAGATCATCTGCGCGGCGCCGGGCAGCTCGTAGGGCTTCCCGTCGGCCCGGACATAGGTATTTACCGCCGTCTCCTGCCAGATGCGGAAGGCGTTCGCGACGAGCTGGTTGAGCTTGTTGCCCGGTTCATTGTCGTTGTCGGGATCGACCAACCTCAGGTCGATCGCGGCATGGCGTCCGTCGGTGATGACGGAGAGCAGGATGTCGTCGCCGGGCTCGGGCGGGCGGTCGCGTTGCTCGATGGCGGTGATGCGGGCGTCGAGCTGGCGCTGATAGGCCTTGAACGCCGCGCTCGGCGGCGCGGTGATGATCTGGCGCTTGCCGCCGGAGATTTCCGGCACCTTCACGTAGTGGCGAAGGTCGGCCGGCATCACCACGTCCGCGAAAGAGCGGAACATGGCGATCAGTTCGGCGACGTTGACGAACTGGGCGAAGCGCGTCACCGGCTTGTATTTGCCCGAAGGTTGCAACTCGAGTTCGGTGGACGCATCGCCGAAGGTCGAGGCCCAGGCATCGAACTCGTGCAGGCCGCGCTCGCGCAGCGCCGCGTGGCCGAGCAGCCGCTGCACGGTGAACATTTCACCCAAGGTGTTGGTTATCGGCGTGCCCGAGGCCAGCACCAGCGCCCGGCCCGGGTTCTTCGTCTCGATGAAGCGGGCTTTGACGAACAGGTCCCAGGCCCGCTGCGAGCCATTCGGATCGATGCCTTTCAGCGTGCTCATATTCGTCGCGAAGCTGAGCTTGCGGAACTCCTGGGCCTCATCGACGATGATCTGGTCGACGCCGATCTCGGAGATGGTGAGGAGGTCGTCCTTGCGCGTCGAGAGCGCCTCCAGCCTTTCCTTCAGACCCTCCTTCAGGCGTTCGAGCCGCTTGCGCGACACGCGGTCGTCGCTCTCGACCTTGGTCAGCAGCTCCTCGTAGAGCTCAAGCTCCTCCTGGATCATCTGCTGCTCGAAAGCCGACGGCACGCCGATGAAGCGGAACGCGCTGTGGGTGATGATGATGGCATCCCAGGTCGCTGTTGCCGCGCGACTGAGAAACCGGTGCCGCTTATCCTTGGTGAAGTTGGTCTCGTCGGCGACGAGGATGCGGGCATTCGGGTAGAGCGCCAGGAACTCGCGCGCGGCCTGCGCCAGGCAGTGGCCGGGAACGACCAGCATGGCCTTGGCGATCAGGCCCAGCCGGCGCTGCTCCATGATCGCGGCGGCGATAGACATGGTCTTGCCGGCGCCGACGGCGTGGGCGACGTAGGTGCTGCCCGACGAAATGATGCGCCAGATGACCCGCTTCTGGTGGCCATAAAGCGAAAAGGCGCCAGAGGCGCCCGGAAGCTGGAGATGATCGCCGTTGAAGGCGCGGGGCGCGATATTGTTGAAGCGGTCATTGTAGACCCGCGCCAGCCGGTCGGTTCGGTCTGGATCGGACCAGATCCAGTTCTGGAAGGCTGTCTTGATCTTGGTAAGCTTCTCCCTGGCGGCTTCCGTGTCGACGACATTGAGCACGCGGCGCTCGGTGTCGCCGTCCTTCACGATGTCGAAGATCTGCGGCACCGACGAGTTCAGCGCATCCGATAGGAGCTGGCCGGCGTGCCGCCGGTCGGTGCCCCACTCCGACGTGCCGGCCGCCATATATCCGAGCTGCCGGGCCTCGACGGTCCAGGATGCCAGCTCCGGCGTGTGATGGATTTTGATCTGGGCGCCCATCGTCTCCTTGATGAAGGCGACGATATCGGCGGCCGGAATCCACGGTGCGCCAAGACGCGCGGTGATGTCAGAGGGCCGAAGGTCGGCCGGCTGGACGGCCTGCAATGCGGTGACATTGCGCTGGTACGCCGGATCGAGCGCGGCTGCGGCCTGCGCGGCGACGAGCTTCGAACGGACCGCCCCCGAGAGATAGGCGTCGGCTGTCTGCCAGGAGCCGTCGGCCGGGTCGCGGAAGATGGCGTTGCCGAGCTCTGCGATGACATCCTCGACATCGCGGTGCAGCAGCTCGGCAATGTGGTCGGGATCGACATGACCGCGCTCGTTAAGCACAACGGCGAGCCCATCGGCCGGAGACGTGATGATCGGCGCCGTCGGCGGCGCAATGACGCGCTCGGTGAAGATCGGGCCAGGTTTGGCGGTGTTGCTCTCGAGGTCGTAGTCCTCGATCGAAGCGACCAGCCAGCAATCGGGATCGTCGAGGAAAGGCTGGATGTTCGGGCGGCGATGCGTCTCGCGCACTTCGCCGGTCTCCTCATCCTCGCTGGTCGAGACGACGGTGGTGTTGATCGGACCGAAGTCGCGCACGAAGTTTGACCAGGCGATGCGCAGCTTTACCTGTGCCGGCTTCCATGGCTGGTCGAACTCTTGCGCTTTCAGCACCTCGCGGACCGCGTCGCGGATCGGGATCAGCTTCCGGATGATGCGGACGTGCTTTTCCGGAATCCCATCACCGCTGCGCCCCTTGCGCACATGAATCGCGACCGGCGCGCCGTCGACGAGCTGCATGAGGCCATGCCGGCTGTCGACGAAGTAGCTTCCCTCCCGCACTCGGGACGCGCCGGGCAGCTCAGCGGTCGGGCTCGGCTCATCAAGATCGGCGTCGATCGACTCCGGATCGCCGTCATAGATGTCTTCCGGAAGGAAGGTGAGCGCAGTGGCGAGCGCGGCATCGAGATCCTCGCCGTCGCGTGGGCGGCAGGTGTAAGTCTCGCCGAAGGGACCGGAGGTGAGGCCATGCGTTCCCAGCACCATGCCGGGATGGCGCGCGAACCAGCGGTTGATCCGGATCGCCGCCTCGTCTTCCGTCGCGGGCCGGACCTCCTCGAGGTCGAGCCAGCACAGGTCGCCCTCCGGCTCGCCATCCCGGCGCCGACGGAAAAAGAGGATGTCGACGACCACATCAGTTCCGGCGTCCGCGCGAAAGCTGCCCTCGGGCAGGCGGACCGCGCCGACGAGATCGGCCATGGTCGCGATATGCGCGCGGGCCGAGCTGTCCGCCTTGTCCATGGTGCCATGCGAGATGACGAAGGCGGCGAGCGCTCCCGGCTTCAGCCGGCTGATCGCCTTGGCGATGAAGTAGTCGTGCAGCCGCAAGCCGAGCGAGCGGAAGGCTCGATCCGAGCGCACGGTGCGGTCGGAGAAGGGCGGATTGCCGATCGCCAGGTCGAAATGTGCCGACAGGTCGGCGCTGGCGAAGTCGCCGGTGATGATCCGGGCGCGGGGCTGAAGAAGCCGGACGATCCGAGCTGTGACGGGATCGAGCTCGACGCCCGTGACATGCGACGACGCCCGCAAACCCTCCGGCATCAGGGCGGGGAACAGTCCTGTGCCGATGCCCGGCTCCAGAACGCGGCCACCGCGCCAACCGAAGCGCTGCAACGCTGTCCAGATTGCCCGAACGATCGGCTCCGGCGTGAAATGGGCGTACTGCGTGCAGCGTGCGAGCGACGCATAGTCCGCGTTACTTACGGCTTCCACCAACCCGCTGCCGAGCGTCTCCCAGCCCTTCCGGAACCCGTCCTCGCCGGGCCGGCGAAACATCCCATTGGCGAGATCGGAGGCGCCGAAGCCGGTGAACTTGATCAGCGCCGACTGTTCCTCCGATTTGGCTGAGCGCTGCGCCTGTTCGATTTCGGCCGAGAGGCGTATCGCGGCGAGATTGTCGCGGGCGCGGTCCTTCCACGAACGGGCAAGCTGGCGCGTCCCGATGAGATGAAAGTTCTCGCCCCTCTCGGCAGGGGGCGCGGCGGGTCGCCGTTCAGCCGCACCATTCAGCATGGCCGGCGCGGGCGTCGTGGGCGGTGGATCGTCGTCATCCGGTCCCTCGGTAGAGCTTGGGGCGAATGCGGTGACGCCGAGGCCGAGGCCGGACGACAGCGCGGTGTTCCCGAAAAGGTCGAGGGTGAAGGGATCTTGCGCCATTGTGGCGATCTCCTGTGATGATGGCGCGCGCCATCGACCCCGCCGGAGGCCGGCGAAGGCGTGACGCGCTCGATGGTTGGGAAGGACGTGCCTGGCTGGCCTGCCGGGTCAGCGACGGATCAGGGAGAGCGACAGGCTGGTGTCGGTGGCCACGATCGTCAGGTGCGTGGCGCCGGGTGCGGCGGCCATCAGCCTCTCGAGCTCGACGGCGTCGAGGAATTCGATCCCATCATCGCCGCCGAAATGCTGGCGCTTGTAGTGCCAGTAGTCGGGATTGGTCTTCGGGTCGCACTCCTCGGCGTAGCAGACGAGGGCCCGCTGCCCCTCGGCGAGCTTGCCATTCGAGAGGAGGTAGACCCCTTCATCGCCCACCAGCCACAAGCCGGGCTGTTCGTCCTTGCCCGGCGCGAGACCGTAATGGGGATTGCGGTAGCCGCCATTGGTCGCGGCGTCGGATTTTCCGCGTGCGATGACGGCGCGGACTTCCTCCACGGAGAAGGTGAACATGACCCCCACCTCACGCCGCGATCGCGTCGGGAAGGTAGCGCAGATGCACCGGCAGCTTGGCGGAGATCTGCGCGTCGGTCAGGCCGTCGAGCAGGATCAAGCTGGTCCCTTGCCGTCCGCCGTAGAACAGCACGGTGCGCTTGCCGCGATCGGCCTCCGGCCAGCGGTCCCCGGCATAGCTACGATAGTCGTCATGCGTTGCGCTCCAGATGTGCTCGAGGCGCTCGGTTCGCGTCATCGCCTTCACCGGCCGCGATTCCCGGTCGATGATCGTGGCACGCATCCGCTCTGGCGAAGCCGTGTCGGCGAGATCGCAATAGCCATGAAAATGACGCATGCGGCCATCGATCATCAGCGCGAAGAAGACGCTGGTGACGCTGCCGGTCAGGAATTCGCGCATCGCGAACATGTCGCCGCGCATCCAGAGCGGCGGCAGGATCTCGAACATATAGTCGTGGTCGATCTGGCCGATCTCGAACCATTCGCCGGCGTAGAGCGCGAGCGCATCGCCCTCGCAGCGGCTGGGTCGCTGAGTGTGACGGTCGAACATCCGAAACATCTGGCGGCGGTCGGGGACGCCCTGAAACACCTTGCGGACAGGGGTGGAGAGGGTCATGTCGGGGCTCCTTCAGCCTCGTCGGGCCGGAGCGCGGCGCATCCTCCTGGATCACCATCATCTTCAGCCCTTCAGGACCTCTCCCCGCGGCCGCATCGAAGCCCGGGCGGGTCAAGGGCCGCGCAGCGGGCGAAGCTTCACCCTTGACGCGGCCGGCGGGCATGCGGCAGCCGGTTTCCTCCGCTCTCTCTTTCCCTCCTCTTCCTTGCGCGCAGATCTTCGTTCCAATCCTCCTGCGCAGGCTTTTGCCGTCTGTAATCTGCGGCCGCCGCTGCGGCGATCGTCGCGATTCGCTCGGCATAGACCTCGCCCTGCGCATTGTTGTCGGTGGCCGCCACAAGCAGGGCGCCGGGACGCGACGCGAGCACCCGGATGGCGGCTTCGGTCGCTGGCGCCCATCCTCCGCCGGTGCTGAGATAAAGGCTGTCGGAACGCTGGCTTTCGATTGCGAAGAGGCTCATCGCGTCGATCGCGGCCTCGGTGACACAGAGCCGACGGGCAGCGATCGGCCCGAGCCGGAAGAGGACTTTGCCGCCGCCGGTGGCGAAGCCGCGCCATTCCGGCCCGCGTTCCTCCCAGCCTGTAACCGCGCCGGTCTCGTCGACATGGGCTGCCCACATGCTGCCGCGCGGTCCCTCGCGCAGCCGGTCCTGCTGGATGGCGGCGCGGATGACGGACTCCGGAAGGCCGCGCTCGTCGCGCAGATAGCGCCAGGTCATGGAGCCGCGCCATGGTTTGCGGCATGCCCGCCAACGCTCAGGAATGCCGATATCGGGATCGCGCTCGCGGGCCTGCCTGGTCCAGACGGGCTCGCTCGGCACGAAGCCGACGAGGTCCGAAACGCGCTGCGTGGCCTCTGCAAAGTCGATGCTGTCGAGATGCATGACAAGGGAGAACACGTCACCCTTGGCCTCGGACCGGGCGTCGAACCAGCCCTTGCCGTCATGGATCACGATGATGATGTCGTCGCCACGCCGATACTTGACCGCCTTGCGGGTGCTCTCCTTCAGATCTATCGCAAACCCCGCCTTCTGGATGACGGCCGCACAGGGCACACGGCTCCTCAGCTCCTCGATATCCTTCTTTTCCATTTTCGTTTTCCGCCACGCCTCCGGGTCGGACCTTTCCTGCTTGAGATTTCCCGTCCCGCACCTCGCGGGACCATCCCCCGGCGCCGCGAAGAGCGAAGGGGGCAAGGGCGCGGCTGGCAACTGGTGAATCCTGCAGGGTGTGCAGCACCCTGGCTTTGGCCAGCTGCGGCGCAGCCTCCCTTGCGGCCGCCCGCTCGCGAGCGGCACGCGCTCGTCCGGGCGAACCCGGCTCAATGAGCCGGGCCGAACTGGTAGGGATCGTATTCGTGGACGACGACCACGTCGGCATCGTCGAGTTCGTCGCTCGGCATCACGCCGAACTCTCCGTCGACCTCGAACAGCGTGACCGGGACCATCAGGGTGCGGGCGAGCTGGAACGCGTGGGACTGTGCGAGGGAAAGATCGTGCGACATCTGAGGGCTCCATCTTGGAGCGAGGCCGATCCCCGCTCGATGGCGTCCGTCAGTGTCCTCAACCGGCCGCGATCACCGCGCAGGCAAGAGCCGAAGCGGCGGCATGCATCGCATAGCCGACCCCTTGCGTTGATCGTGGAAGGCCGGGCGGAGGACCAGGAAAGCCATCCAACGAGAGCGGGGTCGGGCTCGTCTCAGAGAGGGGTCCGGACCCTCTTGCACGCTCTTTTCCCGGACGCCGAACCTCACTGCGGCGCGAGAACAGATCCAGTCCCGATCAGCCTCTCAGGTCGAATGGACGGCTTCAGCGCCGAAGCGACGTCGGCCCAGCCGTCCGTTCAATCGCCCTGGTAGCCGGAATCCCTCGCCCGCCGCGGCTCATTGTCGACGATCGCCTGGACCACCGCGAGATCCATCTGCGCATGCGGCGAGATCCTCGCCACTTCGGCCGCCACCTTAGCCCAATGGATGAATTCGCCGGCTTGCCCGAACGCGCGGGAGCGCGCCGCCAAGCGCTGCGCCTCATAGTAGGCGTTCGGTTCATCGTGTTCGATGAGGCGGCGGGCGTCCGCCTGCCACCTCCGGCGGATTTGCTTACGGTTCTCCATCCATCGCCGCAATGCAGCCAGCATGACGTTCTGCCCCTCCGACAGGATTTTTCTCGTTTCGCGTCAGGGATGGAAGCCCTTGGGGTGAAGGCGGCTTGCTGGCTTCAGCGCAGCCAACAGCCCGGCCCGCGGGGCGACGCCATTGCGTCAGGCTCGAGTGCCCTTCGCTACTCGCCTCAGAACAACCGGGGATCGAGCGAGAAGGACACCTCGCCGACGATGCGGACCTCGGCCGCTGCCGGATGGCTGTTGTTGATCAGCACGTTCAGGTCGGGAGAGCCGACGATCGGTACGATCGCCGAGGGCACGCGCAGCAGCAGGGTGGCGCGCGTCTCATGCCAAGTGTCGCCCTTCTCCTGGCTCCAGGCCTCGTGCCGCCGCCAATCGGTCGGAAGGCCTTCCAACGGCAGGTCCTCAATCGCGATAGTGTCGGGGATCTCATAGGTGACCATGACCAGCTCCGGCAGGAGCGAGGGATCCTCCACATGGACGAGCTTTTCGAGGACGCAGAGCGCGGGCGATGTCGCGCAATAGGTGACGGCATGGCCCACGGTGTTCCAGCGGCCGTCGAAGTGCAGGCCATAGCCGCCGTCGAGCGCCCGCGCATGCTGCTTGCCCGACAGGCGCCAGAGCAGCATCAGGCGGCCGCGCCCCAGGCGATCTTGCCGAGGATGGTCTCGATCACACGCGCGCCGGCTTCGGTCTGCGCCACGACGAGCGGCGTCTCGCCGCCCAGCTCGGTGAGCGGGCGGCGCAGCCAGCGATTGGCCTTGTCGAGCTCGCCAAAGGTCTGCTCAGCGAGGGATTGGACGCGGAGCAGACGCACGGCCCGGTCCGATTCATCGACCGTCAGCGGCTGCTGCTTGTCGGCGCGGTGCCGGCGGGTGCGTTGCGGGATCACGAACCTCTCGATCTCCTGCTCGCTCATGCCCGCCTGGCTGAGCCCACGAAGTGCGGACAGGGGAAGCCTGTTGCGGACGGCGAGGGCCAGATCGGCCTGCGAGCGCACGACCGTGCCGAGCACGCTCTGGCCTCCGAGCTTGCGGGCGACTTCCTCGACGATGGCGATCGACATGAAAGCCTCCTTTGCTATTCGGCAAGGTGCCGTAGACATAGGCGGCATGTTGCCGAATAGCAAGGGGTCTGCCTTGTCTGGTTCTGCTTCCGAGCCGCGCAGTACCGACGCGAGCCAACCCTTTGAAGTCGGATTCGTCCCGACCCGGAACCAGAGGCTCGCCGGACCGTTTGTTGACTCGCGCTGGTTGTGTCGGAGTGTGCGTGATGGCGACGGCAAAGGCCAATTGGAAGGGCTTCATCAAGTTCGGAGAGGTCGCCTTCGCCGTCGGCCTTTACACGGCTGCCTCCTCGTCTGAGCGTATCGCCTTCAACACGCTCAACCGCGCGACCGGCAATCGCCGAGAGTTCGTCGACAGCGAGACCGGTGATCCCGTCGAGCGGGAGGAGCAGGTCAAAGGCTACGAGATCAAGAATGGCGACTATGTCGTGCTCGAGCCCGAGGAAGTCGCGGCCGCGATCCCCTATAGCGACAAAACGCTGAAGATCGAGGCGTTCATGCCCAACAGACGCTCCTTTCGATGCTCCTCGACGTGCTGCGTCGTGTCCCATCGGTGCCGGTGGACGGACGAAGGCGGGTCCGCTCAGATGAGCTTGAGCTTCGTGGCGAGAGCCGTTGCCTGGGCCAGGCTTCCCGCATCGAGCGCCTTCCGGGCATTGTTCAGATGGAAGTTCACGGTGGCGAATGACATGCCTGAGGTGGTCCCCGAAATCCGGACAGGGAGTTAAGCTTGGTTCGGCCTGACGGAAGGACGAGCCCGATGACCGGGAAGAGGAAGCGATATTCATCGGATTTCAAGGCGAAGGTGGCCCTGGAGGCACTGCGCGGGGAACAGACGGTGGCCCAGTTGGCGGCGAAGCATGGTCTCCACCAGACCATGATCAACGCTTGGAAGAAGCAGGCCATCGAGGGGATGGCCGCAGTGTTCTCCGGCAAGGCGGAAGCGGCCGACGCCGCCCGCGAGAGCGAGATCGACCAGCTCCATGCCAAGATCGGCCAACTGGTGGTGGAACGGGATTTTTTGCGTCGGGCCTCCGGGCGATGAGCGTGGGGGCAAAACGCGACATGATCGAACCGGATCACCCCCGACTACCGATCACGCGCCAGTGCGCCCTGGTCGGCATCAGCCGGTCGGCTTTCTACGGCGGGCCGCGGATCGAAAGCCCCGAGACTCTTGCCATTATGCGGGCGATCGACGGCCAGTTTCTCGAGACGCCGTGGTACGGCTCGCGGCAAATGGTGCGCCATCTGCGCCGGCAGGGGCACGAGGTTGGGCGCAAGCGTGTGCGGCGCCTCATGGCCCGCATGGGGCTGGCCACCATCTACCAGCGGCCGAAGACCACGGTGCGCCACCCGCAGCACCGCATCTTCCCCTATCTCTTGCGCACCATGGCGATCGAGGAGCCCGACCAGGTCTGGTGCGCCGACATCACTTACATCCCGATGCGGCGCGGATTCCTGTATCTGGTCGCCATCATGGACTGGCACAGCCGCAGGGTTCTCTCCTGGCGGCTCTCCAACACCATGGAGGCCGACTTCTGCATCGAGGCACTGGAGGAGGCCTTGTCCCGGTTCGGGCGGCCGAGCATCTTCAACACCGACCAGGGAAGCCAGTTCACCAGCCCGCGCTTCGCAAAGGTGCTGCTGGACGCTGGCGTGCGGATCTCCATGGATGGCCGCGGCCGGTGGATGGACAACGTGTTCATCGAGCGCCTCTGGCGGTCCCTGAAATACGAGTGCATCTACCTCAACGCCTTCGAGACCGGGTCCGAGGCCCGCGCCGGGATCGGCCGATGGATCACCTACTACAACCGCACGAGGCCCCACTCGGCTCTCGGCGGCAGAACGCCGGAGGAGGTCCACATGGCCTGCGACGGCATCAACAAGGCGGCGTGACACACACCAGAACCAAGCTTAGCGAAGCCGCCAAAATGTCCGGCGAATGGGGACCACCTCATGCCCTCTATCGAAGCGATGTCCTTCATCGTCTTTCCCTCGGCTGACCATTTCAGGCAGAGGGCCTGCTTCGCCTTCAGGTCGATCTCCACGCTGGCCGTCGGTTCCGCATCCTGCTGCTCCATCTTCGCGTGAAGCTGGGCGACCGCCGTCACGGCCGCGATCTGATCGATATCGGTATCCAGGCACAGCGACGGCTTGTGCGATGCCAGCGTCAGCATTGACATATGCCCGAACGCGGCCCTCACTGGGATCGAGATTCCGGACCTGATTCTAAAGTCACCCGCCTCTGAATAGAATCGACGCAGCGACTTGGACAGGGAGCGCGGTGGACCGGCGGCCCATGCAAACGCCTTCATCTGCTCCTTTGCCATGGAGATGACCGGATCGATCTTGGTGTAGTTCTCGGTGAGATATCGGGCCTGCCATTCGGGGGCGTAGTTGGAGACCGCAAAGATGCGCACCGGCTGGACGTTCAGATAGGCATAGCAATCGAAGCCTAGATCCTGCACCAGCTCCGCGAGCGCCTCTTTGAGCGTCTGCTCCGTTTGCGCCAGGGAGGAGACATCGGTCAGCCGTTGGAACCAGGTTCTCATCACATTTACCTCCCTGTCGCATTTGCTCCGGCGTGTTTCCTTAGCCCGGTGGGTTTACCCCCCCGTTCAGGTTCGCAGTGGCAATCAAGGGGCGCTTGCCTTGCATCATCGCGTTCATGGCGACGGTCGGACACGAAACTAGGATTTGGCAACCCACCGGATTGCGCGTCGGGATTCCTTGGGGCCGCGCCAATAGCATTGCGTGCCTCAGATCCCTTCATAAGCTATGCGCTCAGTTGCATTGACTCTACTGCCCGAAATCGCAGACATTGCATGCGCAAGCGGTGAACGGCCAATCCATTCTCAAACGGTCTCTGAGAACATCGTCTCGCCACCTTGCCAGGTTCCCCGATTGTGCGGGACCCCATTGCGCTACCGATTCCGTCTCAATCAGGCGTGGCCGCAAGATTGTATGCTGTTTCCGCACCGGTCTGCAGATGTATTGCTGAGAGTTCGGGGTCGCTTGTGCTCCGCACCAGTTGACGTGCGCCGATCATCGTAGCGACGATCGCGGCAGCCCGTCGCTCGCGTACGATCACTGGCACCTGCGGCAAGCGCTGTGCGACCAGGGTAATGCGATCAGCCAATTTCTCGGCGAAGAGCACACGCATCGCCGTACCGAGAGTTCCGAGCGTTAGAATCAATTCACCATTTGCGAAATATCGCAGCTGTTGATTTAGGTCAATTGAATAGTTCGTTCGAATGATATATTTCCCTCTCGAGGAGCGACGCCGATGAGCCCCCATTCAGCCCCGCCGAGCGGACACGAAGTTCGAAGCGCGAAAACCCGGTCACAGCTGATCGACGCTGCTATCGAGGTGATCGGCGCCGTCGGCTACGAAGGCGCCAGCACCCGCGCGCTGGCGAAGACGGCGAACACCACGCTCTCGGCCATCCCCTATCATTTCGGGGGCAAGAAGGAGCTTTACATCGCCGCGGCCCACATGATCGCGGACTATGCGGCGGGTCGCTTCGGGGAAGCGGTCGCCGTTCTCGAAGACGACCATGTCTCAGACAAGGCTGTCCGCCTGGAGCAGGCGTTCACGAACTTCCTGCAGGTCATCCTGGAGAGTGCCGAGCCGCATTTCTGGACGTCGTTTGTCGCGCGCTGCACCTATGACAACGACGAGGCCTTTACCGTCATCTATGAGCGGGCGATCGCCCCGCTGATTGAGCGCCTTGTCCGGACCGCAGCCGAAATCTCCGATCGCCCCCCCGACGACGAGGCGCTTCGGCTGCGCATCAGCGCGATCGTGATGGCCATCGTCAGCTTCAGGTTTCTTCGCGGCATCATGTTGCGCGCGATGGCGTGGACGGAGATCAGGCCCGGTAGCGTCGATCAGATCGAGGACATGGTTCGCGATCTCTGCCGCGGCGACTTTCTTGCGATCAATCGCGCTCAATGACCGTTCAATCGGTCAGCGACGTCGTACCAATGCCCACAGCGAAAATCCTATTGAACAGGAAAGCAAACACACCATGAGCAACCAATCACAGGCACATGAGACCGTCGCCTGGGCAAAGCAGCGTCTCGACGATGTCGACGCGATCATCTCGGAAGTGGAGAAGACTGCCGGCAAGTTGAAGGACGGTGCCCGTGTGCAAGCCGACGCGGCACTCGCCCGTCTTCAGGCGTCGCGCGCCAAGGTGCAGGATTACTACGACGTGCTGCGGTCGGAGGCCGATGCCGTAAAAGGCGGCGCCGAGGAGGCTCAGCACGCACTCGAAACGGAATGGGTCGAAGTCGAATCCGCCTTCCAGTCTTTCCTGTCCGCCGCAAAGGATCAGGCCGAGACCGTCCGTGGTGTCGTCGTGGCACGTGCCGAAGCCCAGCGCAGATCCTGGGCAGCTTCATTTAATAAGCTGCGCGAGCAGGCGGAAGACGCCGTGGAAAAGGCGCGCGGCGAGTTCGACGCCGCCATCAAGCGGCTGACCGACGAAGCTGAGAAATTCCAGGCGCGCATCGGAGAGGCCAAGGATGCCGGCGACGAATCCTGGACCGCCGTGAAGGCCGGACTGGCCGACGCCAAGGCGGTCCATGACCGTACGATCCAGAAAATCAAGGACGCCCTGTCGAAGGTGCTTTGACTGGAACGCTTCGGACCGTCGCGAGACCAGAAGCTCAAGGAGACAGGAAAATGAAACTTCGACTATTTGTGGCCGGCCTCGCCCTTCTCGGCCAGACCGCGCTGATCACGGCTCCAGCCGCATTCGCGCAGGACGCCGGCTCACAAACCCGGCCCGCCGCTCAGGATGATCCCTCCCTCGCGCGGCAGGCCATCGAATGGTCGAAGGACCGCCTTGCCGAGCTCGATGCCAGCATTGCGATACTGGAGCAGGATGCCGCAAGGCTCCAAGGCGAGGCCAAGGCAAAGGCCGACGCGACGCTGAGAACGCTTCGTGAGCGTCGCGATGCATATCGCGCCAAGGCGGATGGAGCTGTGGCGGGCGCCAAATCCTGGACCGATGCACAGGTCACCGAGGCACGCAGATCGCTCGACGAGAACTGGACCGCATTCCAGACCGCGCGCGACGACTATCTCGACGCGGCGCAAGCCGATCTGGCCACTCGCCGGGCGATCCTGGAAGCCGAGCTCGAGGCCCGTCAGAAGGCATGGCGGAAATCGATCGAACAGCTCAAAACCGACACTGCAAAGCTCGCCGCCGATCAGCGCGCGGCGATCGACGGGCGGATTGCGGCGCTCAATGCCCAGATCGACGGAGCGAAAGCCCGCGTCGCCCGTCTGCAGAATGCTTCCACGGAGGCCTGGGAGACGACGAAGAAAAGCTACGCCGATGCGCAGCAGCTCTTCCTCGATACCTACGCCTCGATCCGCAATTCCATAGAGGACGCAAAAAAATAGTCCCTATGGGCCGGAGGTGGGAGAAAGCGCGCCCGTCTCCCGCCTCCGGCATAACTCAAGGAGAACCCGTATGAGTCTGAAGAGCGAAATCCTGGCACTTCGAGCGGAACTTCGGGCGCAGGCCAACAACACCGCGCCAGCATCGGAAAGTGCGGACACAGGCCACTCTTCCGACAAGCCATCGGTGGGAGCGGCGGATGCTGGCACTGATATCGACACTTTCCTGAAAGCGGTAAATGAGACCCTAGACGAGTTCGCCGACGAACTGGACCGGTTTCCGCGTTTGACGGCGCTTGCCGCACTCGGTCTCGGCTTGGCCGCCGGGATCGTGATCGGACGCCAGCTTCGCTAATAGCTTCCTGCTCCGCTTGAGAGATTAGACGTTTTCTGTTTCGTCCGACAGGTCAACCATGTCCCCTGTAGCGTCTGCGAAACTTTACGGTCGAGTGGCTCTGCTGCGCCGTCAAGTTCTACTTCGGCAACTGATCAGGCGCGCGATCGCGGGCTCCCTGGCAGTTGCCGCTTTCATCGTGACCGCCGGATTTGCGACCTATGCACTGTTTCTGGCGATCAGGGTGCCACTGGGCGAGCTCAACGCGACATTGACAATCGCGGCATTCTATCTCGCCATAGCGCTGATCCTGTTCGCCTACACCTTGCGGGAGCCGCACTCTCCGGAGTTGGACGCATTAGCGGAAATGGAGGCCGCCGCCCTCGAGACGATCTCCGCTGACGCGCAGACCGTGATGCAGATGGTCAACTCCGCCGGCCAACGTGTCGAGAGCTTTGGCAGCAGCCTGACACTCGGCGTCGGCATACTCACCGCGCTTCGTAAGTTGATGGCGTCCCGTAAGACTTGAACACGGGGACAGCCTAACAACGGGCACTAATTCCTAGTGTTCTGAGGCAGGCTTTGAGGTCATTGACGCCGCGCTAAACTTCGATCCAGGTCCCGCGCTCGCGATGCACGATGGCGAGCGCATCGGCGAGCCTCCCGATCGCCGCTGGTTTGCCGGTCTGGGCGGCGAAGTCGGCGGCAGCGGCGATCTTCGGCCCCATCGAGCCGGCCGGAAAGCTACCGGCGGAGATGTCAACCGGGTTCATCTGTAGGATCGGCCGCGCCGCTGGCGTGCCGAAATCGGCATAGACCGCATCGACGTCGGTGAGCAGCAGCAGCATGTCGGCGCCGAGCTGGCGGGCCAGCAGGGCGCTGGCGAAGTCCTTGTCGATCACCGCCTCGACGCCCATCAGGCTGCCGTCGGCGCGCTCGACCACCGGGATGCCGCCGCCGCCGGCGCAGATTACCAGCACGCCGTGCTCGACCAGCAGCGCGATGACCCGCGCCTCCATGATCTCCAGCGGGCGCGGCGAGGCCACCACCCGGCGCCACGCATTGCCGTCCGGCGCCACCTGCCAGCCGCGCTCGGCCGCCAGCCGCCGCGCCGTCGCCTCGTCATAGACCGGCCCGATCGGCTTGGTCGGCCGGCCGAAGGCGGGGTCGTCGGGGGCCACGCGCACCTGGGTGAGCAGGGTGGCGATGAGCCTGTCCTGTGCCAGCGCGCCGAGCTCCTGCTCGATCAGGTAGCCGATCATGCCCTCGCTCTCGGCGCCCAGCACGTCGAGCGGATAGCTGCCATCCGCCGGCCCGGCTGCCGCCTGCAGCGCCAGCAGGCCGACCTGCGGGCCGTTGCCATGGGTGACGATGAGCGAATGCCCGTCGGCGATCAGCCCGGCCAGCGCCTGCGCAGCGTTGCGCACATTGGCGCGCTGGTTCTCGGCGGTCAGCGGCTCGCCCCGCCGCAGCAGCGCGTTCCCGCCGAGCGCGACGACGATGCGCATGGCTCAGCCCCCGATGGTGGCGACGAGGATGGCCTTGATGGTGTGCATGCGGTTTTCCGCCTGGTCGAACACGATGGAGGCGGCGGATTCGAACACCTCCTCCGTCACCTCCATGCAGTCGATGCCGAAGCGCTTGGCGATATCCGCGCCCACTTCGGTCTCGGTGTTGTGGAAGGCGGGCAGGCAGTGCATGAACTTGGCGTAGGGGTTGCCCGTCGCCGCCATCGCCTCGCGCGTCACGCGGTAGGGCGTGAGCAATTGGATGCGCTCGGCCCAGGCGGATTCGTCCTCGCCCATGGAGAGCCAGACGTCGGTGTAGATGAAGTCGGCACCATGGACCGCGTCCTCCATCTTCTCGGTGATGGTGAAGCGCCCGCCGCTCTGCCCCGCGAGAGCGTCGAGATGCTCGATGAAGTCCTGGTCCGGCCAGAGCGAGCGCGGCGCGGCGATCCGCATGTCGATGCCGACCTTGGCGGCGCCGACCGCGAGCGAGCGCGCCACATTGTTGCGGCCGTCGCCGAGGAAGGCGACCTTCATGTCGGAGAGATGCTTGTGGGTGAATTCCCGCATCGTCATGAAGTCGGCGAGCGTCTGGGTCGGATGCGACTCGTCGGTCAGGCCGTTATAGACCGGCACGCCGGCATGCGTGGCGAGTGTCTCGACCAGGGCCTGGCCGAAGCCGCGATACTCGATGGCGTCATAGATGCGCCCGAGCACGCGGGCGGTGTCCTTCATCGATTCCTTGTGGCCGATCTGGCTGCCGCTCGGGCCGAGATAGGTCACATGGGCGCCCTGGTCATAGGCCGCCACCTCGAAGCCGGTGCGGGTTCGGGTGGAGTCCTTCTCGAAGATCAGCGCGATGTTCTTGCGGACGAGGCGCGGCTCCTCGAAGCCGCCGGCCTTGGCGCTCTTCAGCTCGGCGGCGAGGCGCAGCAGGTGGCGGATCTCGGCCGGGGTGAAGTCGTCGAGGGTGAGCACGCTGCGCCCGTGGAGATTGGTCGGCATGGGATGCACTCCGGAGGGTCAGATGGCGTCGCGGACGATCGGGCAGGTCATGCAGTGCCCGCCGCCGCGCCCGCGGCTCAGCTCGGCGCCGTCGATGGTGATGACCTCCACCCCGGCGCGCCGCAGCAGCGTGTTGGTGTAGACGTTGCGGTCATAGCCGATGACCACGCCGGGCTCGACGGCAACGACATTGTTGCCGTCGTCCCACTGCTCGCGCTCGGCCTCGTAGGAATCCCCGCCGGTGGTGACGATGCGCAGCGGCCGGCCGAGGCCCATCGCCTCGCTCACCACGTCGGTGAAGCCGGCGCTCTCCTCGGTCACCTCGACCGCGCCCTCGGCGGAGCCGGGCCGCAGCGAGAAGCTGCGGATGCGGTTGACCACCGGCGGGTAGAGCGTCACCAGATCGCGGTCGCAGAAGGTGAACACGGTGTCGAGATGCATGAAGCTGCGGTCGCGCGGCATCAGCGCCGCCACCACCCGCTCGGCCGTGCCGGTGGCGAACAGCCGGCGCGCCAGCGCGCTCACCGCCTGCGGCGTGGTGCGCTCGCCCATGCCCACCAGCACCACGCCCTTGCCGACCGGCATGACGTCGCCGCCCTCGAGCGTGGCGCCGCCGGGCTCCGAGAGGAAGGAGACGTCCTCGTCGCGGAAGCGCGGATGGAAGCGGTAGATCGCCTCCACATTGGCCGCCTCCGGCCGGCGCGCCGGCCAGTACATGGAGTTGACGTTCACCGCGCCGTAGATCCAGCAGGAGCTGTCGCGGGTGAAGAGCTGGTTCGGCAGCGGCGGCAGCACGAAATCCTCCGGCGCCAGCGCCCGGCCGCTGAGCCCCGTGGGGGTGAAGGGCAGCTCGGCCCGGGCGATGCCGCCGACGAGATAGGTCGACAGCGCCGCCGCCGGCATGGCGTCGAGCCAGCCGCGCAGCTCATCGACGAGGTCCCAGCCGACCACGTCCGGATCGACGCGCCGGTCGAGCAGCCAGCGCCTCGCCTCGCGCAGCTCCATGGTCTCGGCGAGCAGCGTGCCGAGGTCGTGCACGATGACACCGCGCTCGCGCAGCGCGTCGACGAACACGTCGTGCTCCTGGCGAGCCCGCTTCACCCACAGCACGTCGTCGAACAGCAGGGCGCGGCAGTTTTCCGGCGTGAGCCGGCGCAGGCTGAGGTCGGGGCGATGGACGAGCACCTCGCGGAGCTTGCCCACCTCGGAATGAACACCGAGAGCGGTCATGATCGATCCTGTCAGAGCGGGCTGACGGCGCCGGTCCACATCTCGTAGGCGGCGAACAGGCCGACCGCGAGCAGCGCCAGGGCGATCAGCGCCTCGACGGGGTGGAAGGTCCGCTGGCCGGCCTCGCGCCGGGCCCAGATGTAGAAGGGGATGCCGAGCGCATAGAGCACGGCGCACATGAAGAGGTAGGAGGGGCCGGCGGCATAGACCAGCCAGAGCCCGTAGACGGTGGCGAGCAGGCCGAGCAGCAGCGCGCCCGTGCGCCCTTCGCCGGCCTTGTAGCTCTCCCCGGTGAGCGCCAGCTTGGCGGCATAGGCGCCGGAGAAGATGTAGGGCACCAGGATCGCCGCCGAGGCGATGGAGAACAGCGCCTGATAGGTGCTCTGCGCGAACAGCGTGATGACGAGGAAGAGCTGCACCAGCAGGTTGGTGATCAGCAGCGAGGTCGAGGGCACGCCGCGCGCGCTCTCCGCACCGAAGAAGCCCGGCATGGTGCCGTCGCGCGCCGCCACGTGCGGGATCTCGGCCGCCAGCAGCGTCCAGCTCAGGAAGGCGCCGAGCACGGAGACCACCAGCGCGAGATTGATCAGCACCGCGCCCCAGGGGCCAACCACATGCTCCAGCACGCCGGCCATGGAGGGGTTCTTCAGTGCCGCGAGCTCGGGCTGGGTGAGGATGCCGAGCGAGAGCAGCGAGACCAGCGCATAGAGCGCGAGGCAGGTGAGGAAGCCGAGCACGGTGGCCATAGCGATGTCGCGCCGGCGCTCGGCCCGCGCCGAAAACACGCTCGCCCCCTCGATGCCGATGAACACCCACAGCGTGACCAGCATGGTGCTGCGCACCTGGTTGGTGATGCTGCCGAGGTCGGCATTGCCGAGCCCGGTGAAGTCGAGGCTGAACACGTCGATCTTGAACGCCACCGCCACCACGCCGGCGAACAGCACGATCGGCGCGATCTTGGCCACGGTGACGATGAGGTTGACGATCGCCGCCTGCCGCAGGCCGGAGAGGATCAGCGCGTGGATCACCCACAGCATGACCGAGCCGCCGAGCACCGCCTGCCAGGTGTTGCCGTCGCCGAAGGCCGGGAAGAAATAGGACAGCGCGCTGAACACCACCACGGCGTAGGAGACGTTGCCGACCCAGGCGCTGATCCAGTAGCCCCAGGCGCTGTTGAAGCCGACGAAGGGACCGAAGCCCGCCTTGGCATAGGCATAGGGGCCGGCGTCCAGCTCGGGCTTGCGGGTGGCGAGCGACTGATAGACGAACACCAGCGCCAGCATGCCCACCGCGGTGATCGCCCAGCCGATGAGGATGGCCAGCGGCCCGGCGCCGACCGCCATGTTCTGCGGCAGGCTGAACACGCCCGAGCCGACCATGGAACCGATGACGAGTGCGGTAAGTGCGCCCAGCCGAAGCTTTTGTCCGGCGGACGGTGCTGCCGCGACGGGCGCGGTTGCGTCGAAATCCCTTGCGACCATGGCGCGTTCTCCGGGAAGCCCTACGCTGGGCCTGGAAGATTTCAGGCGAGACATCGACCGAGGTCGCTGCCCAAGCACGAAGCTGGCGGTCGCGAGGCGGAAACAGAATGCACCAACTGGCGCGTGAAATCCGCAAGTCGCACTCGCGATTCCTACAGAACTTATCGCGAATGAAGACTACCGCTTTGATTTGAGTCAACAAATGATGATTAAGACAATTTGCTAGTCGCCCTAGAAAAGGCGGGAAGATATTGTCTCTGCTATGAACGGAAGTTCTTAGTCATCACCCGTTGACTTGTCGAGTGAGGCAACGCCATTTCCACGCCGACGTCAACCCCTACCGCGAGTGAAAATGCCGAAGATCGCCATCGACGCCCGCCCCGACGACACCACGCGCGAGCGCATCCTCAAGGCTGCCATGCTGCGCTTCTCGACCCATTCTTACGAGGAGACAGGGTTGCGAGATCTGGCTGCGGATGTCGGCGTCGATTCCGCCTATGTGCACCGCTGCTTCGGCTCGAAGGAGAAGCTGTTTTATGAGGCGGTGAAGGCGACGCTGCAGCCCGAGCGCATCTTCGCTGGCGAGGCGAGTGATCTTTCCTTCACTCTGGCCAAGGAGGTTATGGTGGAGCGCGGCGCCAACGAGATACGTCCGCTCGATATTGTCATTCGCTCCTTTTCCAGCCCCGACGCCTCGCGCGTGCTCCGCGACCTCTTAATGGAGGATTTTATTGCACCGCTCACTAAAAAGCGCCGGTCATTGTCGCCGCAGGGTGCAGCGCTGATTGGCGCGTTCCTGGCTGGAGTCGGAATCCTTCGCGATGTTATCCGCGCCGATCCCCTGATGGAAGGCGAGGGGGGCGAGGTCGAGAAGATCATCGCGCGAACCATTAGCGGGCTCATGAGTGGCGATCCGAATGACAGACAGGAGGTGCCCGTCCGGCCCGTTGCGGAGAATAGGCCGCGGCAAAGAAGGCCCCAATGACTGCTCCGCTCTTCGCCCGGGCGCCGAGAGTGCAAGCAGATCCGACGATGCACGGCATGCCTGTCATTTGCTTCGGTTTAACCGTCCCGCTCGGCGGCGGGCAGCCGATCGACCGTCTAGACGTCGATCTTCTGCAGGCACGTGCGCGCCACAACCCATTCTCTCAGATATGCGGCTGATCATCGATAAAAAGCGACCAAACCGCGATAAACATGGCCGCGATCAGCGGGCCGACCACAAAGCCGTTCATCCCGATCAACGAAATACCGCCGATCGTCGAGATCAGGACAGCATAGTCCGGCAGACGCGTTCCTTTTCCCACGAGCGGGGGCCGTAGCACATTGTCGATCGTGCTGATGATCAGAGTGCCGACGGCCAGCAGTATCAGCCCCTTCACATAGGATCCGGACAATAGGAGATAGATTGCGGCGGGCGCCCATACCAACGCGGCTCCGATTGCCGGGAGGAGGGAAAACGCGCCCATAAGCACCCCCCACAACAGCGCGGCTTCTATGCCCAGTGCCCAGAAGGCGATCCCGCCGATCCCACCTTGAATTGCCGCAATGATCACACTGCCCTGGATCGTCGCCTTCACGACGGAGACGAATTTCTCGAGGATATGGTTCGTGTGGCGTGGATTGAGAGGGCTTCCGTCGCGGATAATACGCGTGAGGTCACCCCCGTCCCGGAGCAGAAAAAACAGCAGATACAGCATGATGCCGAAGCTGACGAACAACTCGGCCGTATTCTGCCCGATGCTGAGCGCGCGGGAAGCGAGCGATTGGCTGACCTGCATCAGCCACGATGCCAGCCGGCCCTGCAATTCGGCGAAATCGCCCAGATCAAACCTCTGGAGCAGATCGAGGACGAAGGGAGGTAGCGCCGCCTGAAGCTGCGCGAGGATGACGGCCGGGTCGTGCTGGTTGGCATTGATCCGGTTGTAAAGGCCGGTCGCCTCCCGGGCGAGCGATGCCAGGATCAGCGAGACCGGAACGACCGCCATGCCGATGCACGCAAGCACGCTGATCGCGGCGGCCAGATTGCGGCGCTGGCCCAGCCATGCGACGAGCTTCAACTGCAAGGGATTGAAGAGGATCGCCAGGATGATGGCCCATAGGATGGCGCCGTAATAGGGCAGCAGGAGCCAGATCATCGCCACCGTCACGATGACGATGACGGCGATGAAGCTCAAGGTCTCGATCATCTCTCGTTGCATCGGACGGAACTCAACTCCAGCACCGCGCCCCTATTCGGGGTCCCACGCGGACACTGACGCCATAGCCGGAATCCGCAATCCTTCGTTCGTCTTCTTGTACCGGCGATCTGCCGATGGCCTCGAAAAGGAACGGAAGCGACGATCAACCGCTCGCGAACCTCGCCTCGATCAGGTCGAGCTCCCGGACGAGCTTGCGCGCCATATCGTCCGAGACCCGCCTTTTCCTCGCCAGCCGATAATACATATCGCGCTCGGCGCGGATGCCCGAGAGACGCAATTCGCGTTCGATATGGTCGACCTTGCGGATGAGATCGGCTTCGTCTCTGCTCTTGGAGCCCCGGTCGATGCGCTGGCGGTAGAGTTCCATGATGCGGGCGCCGGCGTCCGCATAGAGATCCGCGTCGCTGCGTCCTTCTCCGAGAGCGTGCTGTGCCTGCTCGATCGACCTGATCGCGGCTCTGGCGGCGACGAGCCGCGCCCGATCTTCCTCAGCCCGTTGGGACGGCTCCGGCGGCAGCGCGAGGCCCTTGAGGAGAACCGGCAGCCCGAGGCTCGCGGCTACCAGCGAAACGATGATGACGCCGGCGGCGAGCAGAATGGCGAGGTCGCGGGCCGGGAAGGCGGACCCGTCATTCAGGGTGAGCGGCAGGGTAAGCACGCCGGCAAGCGTGACGGCACCACGCACGCCGGCAAGCGACGTCGCAGCGACCAGCCGCCAGCTCGGCCTCTGTATCGCCTGCCCCCTGCGAGCCGCCCGGTAAAGCGTGAAACGCAGCGACACCCACACCCACAGGAACCGCAACGCGGCAAGCGCCGCATTGATGGCGATGATGTAGACGACAAGCCAGACCGGCTCATGATGCCCGGTCTGGCTCACCACCTGCGCCGCACCGGCGAGGATGGTAGGCAGTTGCTCGCCGAGGAGCACGAAGATCACGCCATTGGCCGCGAACTGGATGGTATCCCAGAACGCCGTTCGGCGCATGCGGGTGGTGGCGAGCGCTTGGCCCGTCTGCTCCGAATAGCTCATGGTGATGCCGGCGCCGACCGCAGCAAGGATACCCGAGCAATGCAGACGCTCGGCCAGAAGGTAGGCGCCGAAGGGGATCAGCAAGCTTATCAGGATCTGCGAGCCGGTCTCCTCGCCGAGCCGGCGCGAGATCCAGCCCTTGGCATAGGTCACACCCGAGGTGACGGCGACGCCGATCGCTACGCCGCCGATAGCGACCCAGAGGAAGGTGCCAACGGCGTCGACGAGCGAGAACGTGCCGGTCAACGCCGCGACGACAGCGAAGCGCATGCAAACGAGGCCCGAGGCGTCGTTGAGGAGGGATTCGCCTTCCAATATGTGCATGAGGCGACTGGGAATCGGCACCCGCGCGGCGATCGCGGACACGGCGATCGGATCGGTCGGCGACACGATGGCGGCAAGCGCGAAGGCGACCGCCAGCGGCATGGCCGGGATCATCCAGTTGATGAGAAAACCGACGCCGATCACAGTCAAGACGACTAGCCCCAGCGCCAGCTCGAGGATTGTACCTTTGTCGTGGAACAAGCCTTCCTTTGGAATGCGCCAGCCATCGAGGAACAGGAGCGGAGGAAGGAAGAGGAGGAAGAAGATCTCGGGCTTCAGCTCGACTCCGAGGTCGGCTACCGAGGCGATGAAGGCACCGAGCGCGATCTGCACCAGCGGTAGCGGCACCGGCACAGGAAGAGCGCGGGTCAAGGAGCCACTGACGACCACGGTTAGCAAGAGAATCAACGCGACAGTGACGGAGTTCATGTGGGTCTTGCCAAGCCTCGGTGCAGCGACGGGAACAGGGCGGAGAAGCCGGGCGAGCACGTATTACGCACCTTTTCGCCCCCATAAGCCGACACCGATATCGCCCCAGGGCAGACTGCTCATCACGGCCTTCTCCATTTCGCGCAACCACAGCACCGAGCTTGCGACCGCAGCGCAGAAAAACCAGTCGCCGGCACTGAGTGCGACGGTGGAGAACGCATCCTGAAGAACTGGCGTGTAGATCACGACGGCATGGAGCAGCAGCGAGACGACCACGGCGACCAGAAGCCACCGGTTGCGGAACGGACGATGAAGGGCGCTGCTCTCGTCGGAACGCGCATTGAAAACGTTGAAGAGTTGGAACATGACGAGTGTGGTGAAAGCCATCGTCTGGCCGTAGGCTATCGTGCCCGATCCCTCGATCCAACCGCCGGGAAGCGCGGCGTCGAGCACGATGAGCGTGCCGGTCGCCATGATCGCGCCTACGAAGATGATCCCGGCCCACATCCGGCCGGTGATGACGCCCTCGCCATGCGGACGGGGCGGGTGGCGCATCACGTCGTCATCCGCCGGGTCGACGCCGATGGCGAGCGCCGGCGCCCCGTCGGTGACGAGATTGATCCAGAGGATCTGCGTCGCCAGCAGCGGCAACGCCACATTGCCCGTCGCGGCGGTCGAGAGCCCAATCGCCTCGGCAAGCAGCACGCCGAAGAACATCGTCATGACCTCGCCGATGTTTGAGGAGAGGAGATAGCGCAGGAACTTGCGAATGTTGGAGAAGATCGCCCGGCCCTCCCCGACGGCGGCGACGATGGTGGCGAAATTATCGTCTGCCAGCACCATGTCCGCCGCCTCCTTGGAGACGTCGGTGCCGGTGATCCCCATCGCGATGCCGATGTCGGCCGCCTTCAGCGCCGGCGCGTCGTTGACACCATCGCCGGTCATGGCAACCGTCTCGCCGCCGCGCTGGAGCGCCCTGACGATCCTGAGCTTGTGCTCGGGATTGACGCGGGCATAGACCGAGACCACCCGGACAGTACGGTCGAGATCCTCGTCGCTCATGTGCTGGAGCTGCGCGCCGGTGACCGCGCGGCCCTCTCCGGCGATACCGAGCTCTCCCGCGATGACGGCCGCCGTCTTGGGATGGTCGCCGGTGATCATGATGGAGCGGATGCCGGCGGCCCGCGCCCGCGCCACTGCCTCGTGTGCTTCCGGCCGCGGCGGGTCGATCATACCGATCAGTCCGATGAAGACGAGGTCACGCTCGGCCTCCTCCTTGAAAGCATCGGCCTCCCGTCCCTCGGCCGGCAGCGAGCGGAACGCGACACCGAGCGTGCGCAGCGCCTCCTCGGCGAGCGCGTCGTTGCCGGCCATGATCTCGGCCCGGCGCGCGTCGGTCAGCGCGACATCCTCCTCGCCGACAAGTTCGTGGGTGCAGTGCGCAAGAAGTACGTCCGGGGCGCCCTTGGTCACCATGATCAGGCGCTCGGGCCGCTCCGCGTCGGTGTGGATCGTGCTCATCAGCTTGCGTTCGGAGGAGAACGGCAGCTCGCCGACCCGACCGAAGCGGGCATCGAGCTTTGCCTGCTGCAATCCGGCCTTGCGGGCGGCGGCGATGAGCGCACCCTCCGTCGGGTCGCCCTGAACCATCCACCCGTCGTCGCCCTCGCGCAGCACCGCATTGTTGGCGCGTTCTGCCGCCGTCAATGCGCGGACCAATTCGAGCTGGACCCGCTCGCCGGACCCGCCTCTCCCCACCAGCTCCACCTCGCCATGGGGCGCGTAGCCGGTTCCCGACAGGTTCGCGCGGCCGCTCGCCGTTACCACCCGGCGCACCGTCATCTCGTTCTTCGTCAGGGTACCGGTCTTGTCGGAAGCGATGACAGTCGCCGAGCCCAGCGTCTCGACCGCCGACAGACGGCGGATGATCGCCCGGTTTCGGGCCATGCGTTGCATGCCGACCGACAGCACGGCGGTGACCACCGCCGGCAATCCCTCCGGGACCGCGGCGACTGCGAGCGCGACGCCGAGGATGAGCACCTCGAAGACCTCGGAGAAGGTCCGGATGTCCTCGACCAGGAAGATGGTGCCGATCATCGCCACCGCGATGACGACGACGATGAGCGCCAGCACCTTGCCGACCCGATCGAGCTCCCGCTGCAGCGGGGTGACTTCGTTCGGCGCCTTCTCCAGCATGCCGGCGATCTGGCCCATTGTGGTGCGCATGCCGGTCGCGGTCACGACCGCGGTGCCGTGCCCGTAGACCGCCGTCGTCCCGCTGAAGACCATATTGTGCCGGTCGCCAAGATCGGCCGCGCCGGGGATCGCGACGATGTCCTTCAGGACCGGCACACTCTCGCCGGTCAGCGCCGCCTCGACCGTCTGCAGCGCCGTCGACTGGATCAGCCGCGCATCGGCCGGGATGGTATCGCCTTCGGTGAGGACGATGATGTCGCCAGGCACGAGATCGGCCGCCGGAAGGCTCTGCCGGACGCCGCCGCGGACGACGTTGGAGCGGGTGGCGGAGATTTGCCGCAGGGCCGCCGCCGCGCGCTCCGCCCTAGCCTCCTGGATATAGCCCATCAGGGCGTTGAGGATCACGATCGCAAAGATCGCCAGGGCCTCGTAGGGGACAGGCGCGTCGCCCTCATAGAGCCAGATCGCCGCGGAGATCAGCGCCGCGACAAGCAGGAGCAGCACCAGCATGTCGGTGAACTGGTCGAGGAACTTCAGCCATTGCGGGCGAGGCGGTGCGACGTCGAGCTCGTTGGCGCCATATTGCGCCAGACGGCGCTTCGCCTCGGCCGGATCGAGACCGGTGCGGGGCTTGCTCCCGAGGGCGGCAAGGACCTGTTCGGCGGGGTGCCGGTAGGGATCGTCAATCGTCGGATGGGCAGAGGTGGCGGGCATGGCGTCAGACGGCGTCCTTGGCTTTTCGTGTCGTGATCCACGCCGGCTCGCGCCAACCGGCCTGAAGGCGCCGATAGGAACGGCGTGCAGCATCGGAGGTGGTTAGGGCGCAGGGCCTTCAACCAGATGGACGATGCCCGTCACGGCCTCCACCGGCACGATGAAAGCAAGGCCATTGCCGGGCACGGTGAGCTCCGCCGCTTGGACGATCTCCTGAAGCATCGTTTCCTTCAATTCCTCGTCGATCACCGTCAGGACGATCTCCTTCTCCGGTTCGATCTGGATGCCGAAGACGCGCTGCTGCTCGTTGCGGCCGATGCCACGCCCGAACAGCACCGTGCCGCCGTGGGCGCCGACGTCCATCGTGGCCTTCAGCACCGTATCGCCCCATCCCTTGCGGACGATGCTGACGATGAGGCACGGGTTCTGCATGTCCCCTACTCCTTGATAGAGCTCTTCAGCTGGACGAGAAATCCAAGTGCCATGACCGATGTGATCGGCGCGAGCGCGATCAGCGCCACGAAGCCGAAGCCGTGAACGACGGGATCCTGGTCGCCAATCGCCGCGGACGCGCCGAGGGCAAGGGCCAGAAGGAAACTGTTGGCGAGCGGTCCGGTCGCGACACCGCCGGCATCCGCGGCGATCATGACGAAGTCCCTGTCGCTGAACCACATAAGGACGATGACCAGGAGATAGCCGGGAACTAACAGATAGAGGAGCGGAATCCCATAGGCGATCCGCAGCATGCCGAGGCCGACCCAGACAGCGACGCCGATGCAGACGGCATACAGCACAAGCCGGCCTCGGATCGAGCCGCTCGAGGCTTCTTCCACCTGACGGGCGAGGATACGCACCGCCGGCTCCCCCCATGCCGTGAGCAACCCGAGCAGGAGCCCGGCCAGCACGAAGAGCCACGTCTCTTCCAGCCTGCCGAGGGCCGCGCCCACCGCCCGGCCGAACGGCAGGAAACCGATGCCGATGCCAAGCAGGAACAGGAACAGCCCGACCGCCGCGATCACCGTCCCCTTGAGGATATCGGCGACCTCCCGCAGCGGCAATTTGAGCAGGAAGACCTGAAAGAGCAGGAAGAGCACGCAAAGCGGGATAATGGCGACCACCACGCTCACGCCCGTGCTTTCGATCTCCGCGATCCATTCCCCGGTCATCGCTGCATGATCCCCATCAGCAGCACGATGATGATCGGGCCGACGGAGGCGAAACCGAGGAGCCCGAAGCCGTCGGACACCGCCGAGCGGCCCGCGAGCACCGAGCTCATGCCCACCGCCAGGGCGATCAGTACCGGGGCCGAAAGCACGCCCGTTGTCACGCTGCCTGCATCGAAGGCCAGGGGAACGATCGCCGCCGGTGACACCAGGGACAGAGCTATGACGAGCCCGTAAGCTGCCGCCAGCATGACCCGCATCGACCAGCCGAGGATCGTCCGCACGATCGCCATGGCAGCGAACAGGGCGACACCGAATGCAATGAGCACGACGGCCGCGCCCCCCGACGCGGCACCAGCGAGCGCCTCGACCTGGCTGGCGAGAACGAGCACATCGGGTTCCGCCACGGTTGTCGCGAAGGCAAGGGCGAACGTCACCGCGGCGACCAGCGCGACCGATCCCTTCTTCGGCATCTCGGCGCCCACGAAGCGGCCCATGGGCAGAATCCCGAGATCGATTCCCACAAAGAGCAGCATCATGCCCACGACCGTGAGGGCAGAACCGGCGAGAAACTGCAGGAACAGATCTGTTGGAGCCTGCACGATTGCGACCTGCAGCACGCAGATCATTCCGACAAGAGGCGCGACGGCTTTGAGTACGTCGACTAGCCTGCCTCTCAACGATATCCACATGACGTCGCCGCTCCGTCTTCCTGGCGTTGTCGATACCCGCATCTGTGATTGCCCGGCCTCCGCAATATCGCGCGCCCGGCAGGGTATCGTAGCTATTCTGCCGGCCTTCGCAGCGAGTAGCCAAAACGAGCGATCGACACGCCATACATCGAAAGATCGACACACAGAACGATATCGGGATCGATCCGCATGGCCGCGACACGCGTGGCCACGAGCCAGACCACACAGAACAGTCCGGTGCCAGCCCCGGCCGTGAGCCATACCCTCCCGTTGTCATTGGCGCAGGTTGTGCCGAGCCATAGGCGCAAAAGCGCGGAAACGAGAAAAACCGTGCAGAACAGGACGAAGCTTTCGGTTGGAACCAGCCCGGGCTGCCCCGACAGGAGGACGCCGAGCCCTGTATAGATGAGCCCGACCATGATCCAGTCGAGGTAGAAAGCTGGCCTGGCGATGCGGAAAATCCCGATACTGAGCAACGCGCCTCCGAAGATCGCCGCAATGCCGGGGATGTAATCGGGAATCCAATTGCCGAAGACGAGATGTGCCAAGCCCAGCGCCGCTGACGTGATCAGCATCGCGCCAAGCACAACAATGCGTCGCGGGTCGGAGGGGTTGGGAAAACGTCGAGCAGATCGTTTGCGGCCCGCCGCGGCGGCGGCCTGACAGAATTCGAGAAGGCCCGGGAAGCGCTTCTGGAAGATTGCGCGTCCGGGACGATGAGCGATGAGGCGTGAGCGTTTGGACAACGCTTCTCTCCTTACGCGTCATGAGAAGGGGAGAGGACGGTATGCTTGGACTTGAACAGGCCCTTGATCTTCTCGCGCAGCGTCTGGAAGGTCACGTAGAGCATCGGAATCAGGACAATGCCGAGCGTGCTCGACGCGATCATGCCCATGAAGACGGGTGTGCTCACATTCTGACGCGCCAGCATCGAGGCACCGTTCGCCCAGACCAGCGGGACAAGACCGAGGATGAAGGCGATGGAGGTCATCATCACGGCGCGGAAGCGCAGCCGCGCACCCATCTCCGCCGCATCGCGGATGCTCAGCCCGCGCTCGCGCTGCTCCTTGGCGAACTCGACGATGAGGATACCGTTCTTCGCCGCCAGGGCGATCAGAACGACGAGGCCGATCTGACCGTAAAGGTCGAGCGTAAGGTGCCACCAGACGATAGCGGCAAACGCCCCGAGCACACCGACGATCACGGACAGCAGCACGGGAACCGGGATCATCCAGCTCTCATAGAGCGCGACGAGGAAGAGATAGGCAAAGAGCAGCGCCAGTCCCAGGATGATTCCGGTCTGACCGCCGGCCTGCTGCTCCTGGTAGGACGTTCCGGTCCATTCGAGGGCATAACCGGCCGGCAACACCCTCGCTGCGAGCGACTGAAATGCCTGCATGGCGTCGCCGGACGAGACGCCCGGAGCAGGCGAGCCGTTGATCGTGACGGCACGGTAGTTGTTGTAGCGGGTGATGACGCCGGGACCCACCATGGTCTTGAGCTCGGCGATCGCCTGGAGCGGCACCATGTTGCCGCCCCCGCTGCGAACATAGATGTTCCACAGCGCGGGAATGTCGCGGCGGTTGTCCACGTCCCCCTGCACCTGCACCTGCCAGGTGCGCCCGAAAAGATTGAAGTTGTTGACGTAGGAGCCGCCGAGCGTCGCCTGCAGAGCAGAGAAGATGTCGTTGATGCCGAGCCCGAGCGCCTGGGCCTTCTCCCGGTCAATGTCGAGATAGAGCGAAGGAGCGTTGGCGGCATAGGTGGTGAAGACGCGGCTTAGCGACGGGTCCTGGTTTGCGGCGCCGACGAGCGCATTGGCGACGCTGCCCATAGTGGCGGGGTCGGCACCCTCCAGGGAATTCACCATCGCCTCGAAGCCCCCGCCGGTGGACAGGCCGATCACCGGCGGCAGATTAAATGGCAGGATCATGGCCGACCGGATCTGCTGGACGCTGCCGAACACCTGCGCAACGAGGACCTGCACCTTGTCGCTGGCGGCCTTGCGGTCCGCAAACGGTTTCAACTGTGCGATCATCAGGGCGCTGTTGCTTGCCGAATAGCTGTCGAGAAGGGAATAGCCCACGACGGAGGTGACGTTGGCGATTTGAGGAAGTCCCTCGAGCAGCTTCTCGACCTCGCGCACCGCTTCGCTTGTGCGGGCAACCGAGGCGCCGTCCGGCAATTGTATATTGATGAAAAAGGCGCCTTGGTCCTCCTCCGGCAGGAAACCGCTCGGCGTCACCCTCGACAGACCGAAGATCGCGAAGGCGCACAGGCCAACGACGGCGATGGACAGGATGGAAACCCGCAGCGTCTTGCGAACAATGAAGGCGTAGCCGTCGCGCAGACCGTCGATCCGCCGGCTGATCCAGCCCATTATGCCGCGCTTCTCGCCGCCATGGCGCAGGAATACCGCGCAAAGTGCAGGCGACAGCGTCAACGCATTGAGAGCGGATATCAGCATGGCGACGCTGATCGTCACCGCGAATTGCCGGAACAGCTCGCCGGAAATGCCGGGAATGAAGCCGACGGGCACGAACACCGAAAGCAGCACAAGGGTGATCGCGATGATCGGTGCCGTCACCTGCGCCATAGCCTTCTTGGTGGCGTCGACGGGCGATAGGTCCGGCTCCTCCTCCATCACACGCTCGACGTTCTCCACCACCACGATGGCGTCGTCGACAACGATGCCGATGGCGAGCACGAGGGCCAGAAGCGAAACGGTGTTGACCGAATAGCCGAGGGCGATCAGCGCGGCAAAAGTACCGATGATGGACACCGGAACCGCGATGACCGGGATGAGCGTCGCCCTGAGGTTCCCCAGGAAGATGAAAACCACGACAGCGACGAGGATGAAGGCCTCGATCAGGGTTTGCACCACCGCATTGATGGTGTCGTAGACGAAGTCGGTCGAGTCATACATGACCTCGGCCTTTAGCCCTTCGGGCATGCGGGACTGCAGGACGTCCAGCTTGGCCTTGATGGCCTCGGCGGTGGTGAGCGCATTGGCACCGGGGGCCAGGTAGAGGCCGATGGCAACCGCTGGTTTGCCGTTCCGCCGGCTGAGGGCATCCTCGTTCTGCGCTCCGAGCTCGATGCGGGCGACGTCCCTGACCTTGAGGACCGAGCCGTCCGGATTGGCACGCAGCACGATGTCGCCGAACTCCTGCGGCGTGGTCAGGCGGCCCTGGGTCTGGACGTTCAACTGGAATTGCTGGTCATCAGGGACGGGCCGTGCGCCGATACGGCCGACCGGCGCCTGGACGTTCTGAGCACCGATGGCCGAAACGACGTCCGACGGCACCAGCCCAAGGCTTGTCAGGCGCTCGACATCGAACCAGATTCGCATCGAGTAGTTCATCCGGCCGAACAGCGCCGCCGAGCCGACGCCCGGCGTGCGCGCTAGTTCGTCGAGGACATTGATGGTGCCGTAATTCGTCATGAACAGCATGTCGTGACGGTCGTCGGAACTGCTCAGAGTGACGAACTGGAGGATCGAGGACGATCTTTTTTGCACCGTCACGCCGGTTGCCTGTACCTCCGCAGGAAGTTGAGACAGTGCCGTCTGGACGCGATTGTTGACATTGACGGTGTTGATGTCGGCATCGGTGCCAAGGGCGAAGCTGACGGTGAGCGTATATGTACCGTCATTGCCGCTGGTGCTCTTCATGTAGAGCGCCTTGTCGACGCCGACGACCTTCGATTCGATCGGCTGGGCAACGGTTGCCTCCAGCACCTCGGCAGAGGCGCCGGGATAGTTTGCGGTTACCTGCACTTGCGGGGGCACGATGTCAGGCAGTTGCGCGACCGGAATACGGGTCAGGGCGAGCGCCCCGGCCAGTGAGATGACGATCGCGATGACGATGGCCAGACGAGGGCGATCAATGAAGACGTTCGAGATCATTCCGGTCAGCCCCCAGCGGCCGCCGGCGCCCGAATGGGCTCGGGAGTCACGGCAGTTTGCGGTCGAACGCGCTGGATGCCCTCGACCACCACCGTGTCGCCCTCGGCGAGCCCTTCGACAATGACCGCGGTGCCGGCCGACGATTGGCCGAGCTTCACCCGCCGGACCTCGGCGACCTTGTCGGCATTCACGGCGTAGACGTAGTCTCCCTGCTGGTCGGTCATGACCGCAGCGCGCGGGATCGCCAGCACCCGACGTGACGTAACGGACTCCAGCACGACCCTCACGAACTCGTCGTTGAACAGCTCGCGCTGCCCATTCGCCCGCATAGGGTTGGGAATGGTACCGCGCAGCGTGATCGAGTCCGTCGCCGCCGCCACGCTCACATCGACGAAATCCAGCACGCCAATCTGATCATAGAAGCGCCCGTCCGGCAGGCGCAGCCTGATCCGGAACGCTTTCGCGGCACCACCCTTCTCCTGAAGCTCGATGAGCTTGCGGGTCGGAACCGGGAAGGTGACATACATCGGGTCCTGGCTCACCACTGTCACCAGAGTTCCCGAGGAGGAGGAAACGACGTTGCCGATCGTCACGGAGGCGCGCCCTATGCGGCCATCCACCGGCGAGCGGATTTCGGTGTAGCCAAGGCTGATCTCGGACGCACGCAGGGCGGCTTCGGACGCACGCAGTTGAGCTGCAGCCGTGCGCTGGGCCGCCACGGCATTGTCCAGCGCTGTCTGGGATCCCGAACCGGATTTACGGAGTTGATCGGCGCGCTCGAAAGCAAGATCGGCATTGTCCAGCTGGGCCTGGGCCTGAGAGACAGCGGCACGCTTGGCGTCGACATCGGCCTCGTAGGGCGGGCGCTCCAGTCGAAACAGGATGTCTCCCTTCTTCACGTCCGCACCTTCACGGAAGAGCTGTTCCTCAAGGAAAGCGGATACGCGCGCGACGATGTTGACGCGATCGACGGCCTCGATGCGCCCGTTGAACTCCGTACTCTCGGTCACCTCCGTCGGCTCTACGGTCACGACCCCCACCGCGGGCGGCGCGCCGGCCGGCGTTTGGGCCAGCGCGGCAGAGGACAAGAGAGCAAGCAGGCAACAGGTCGCCCAAAGGCGACCGCGGGAATCGGGCATGGGCAGACACTCGAGCAGATGAATTCTTCATGTTCGTTTATATACAATCAACATGTTTGTAAATGCCTTGCCGCATGACGCTACTCTCCCGACACGAGCGCTCCGGCTCGCCGACGGGAAGGCTTCTCGGCTATAGATCGGCCGGCCCCTGGGCAGATTCGGGCAACAGGGCTTTAATCGATCCCTTGCAGCGAACGGACGCACTGACTGGATTTCGGAACCCGGCTCTGAAGTGCCAAGCCGTTTCGGTCCGTCATCCGTTCGTCCATGTCTGCAGCACCATACGGATGAAGGCCTGGCCATCGGGTGCCAGCCGGAAATTGCCTTTTCCCAAGGCCCATTCCCCGACCAGTCCGCTGATGGTCGCGCTGAGCGCCGACGCCGCCGTTTCCGGTAGCCAGGGCGGTGGCAACCCAGCGTCCTGCACCACCTTTCGGAAAATCCTGGCCAGATTGCCGAACATCTCGTCGCGGAAGGTACTGCCGCCCTCGCCCTCGCAATCCGAAAGCGTAATGTCGAGGCGAAGCAGAACCCGGATCAGGCCCTTCTGGCGCGGATCGCTCTCAAACTTCTCGAACACGTTCGAGATGACCTCGTCGAGTCGCTGCAGCAAGGCCGGGCCGCTTTCTTCGTCGAGGTGATCGGCGAGGCTGCGGAACGGCGCCTGCGCGTCATCCTGGAGAGCGAGAAGCAGACCTTGCTTGTTCTTGTAGTGCCAATGGACGGCACCGCGCGTGATGCCGGCCGCTGCCGCGATCTGCTCAAGGCTGACATTGTCGTATCCCTCTTCGAGGAACAGCGTTTCCGCCGCCTGAAGGATTTGCCGTCCGGTCTCGGCCGCCTGCGCTTTGGTCCGTCTCATTGTTCCCCCGCCTTCACAAGAATATAAACATTCGGTATGTTTTTATATATGCTGCCTGTGCAGTCGGAAATGCCGTCGGCGAGGGGCGACGATGATGGAAGACGTGCACCCGCGACACAGGGACGGAATCGATGGCCATCAGGACGATCGCAGTTCTTATTGATACCCGGCCGGCATACGAGATCCGCATCGCTTATGCCATGGGTCTCGCAGCCCGACATGAAGCCTACCTTGTCGGGATATTGCTGCTTCCGTCCGAGCTTGCGAACCATCGCGCCTCGTCTCACGTCCGCGGCCAGGCCGCGATCGCCGATCTCTTGCTCCACCAGGAAGCTCGCGATAGGGCGCTTGCGGATGAGGCTCACGCCGTCTTCAACAAACATGCGGCGCAGCAGAACGTGCGGTGTGAGTTCCGCGTTCACGTTTCCCGTGGTGACGACGAGCGCCGCCTCGGTTCGCTCCATGCCGATCTTGTCGTTGCTGCCAATCCGAAGGAACTTTGGCCGTGACGTTGCCCCCTGAAATGACCCCGCTCAGAAGCTAGGATCCGTCGAGAGGAGACGGACGATGCGCAAGAGCCGGTTCAGCGAGGAACAGATCATCGGGATCCTGAAGGAGCACCAGGCCGGAATCCCGGTCGTGGACCTCTGCCGGAAGCACGGGATCAGCGACGCGACCTTCTACACGTGGCGCACGAAGTACGGCGGGATGGAGGTGTCCGACGCCCGCAACCTTAAGGCGCTCGAGGAGGAAAACCGGAAGCTGAAGAAGCTTCTGGCCGAGTCGATGCTCGACGTAGCCACTCTCCGCGAGGCTCTTGGAAAAAACTTCTGACGCCCAGTTCCCGGAGGAAGGTCGTGACCTGGGCGATCGAGGAGAAGGGCTACTCGCAGCGGCGTGCGTGCGGCCTCATCGGCATCGAGCCGAAGACCTATCGCTACGCCTCGACGCGAGGCGACGATACCGCGCTCCGCCAGCGCCTTCGTGAGCTGGCGAGCTTGCGTCGGCGGTTCGGCTATCGGCGTCTGCTGATCCTGCTTCGGCGAGAGGGCAAGGAGATCAACCACAAGAAGCTCTTCAGGCTCTACCGCGAGGAGCGGCTGTCGGTGCGCCGTCGCGGCGGACGCAAGCGAGCGCTTGGCACGCGAGCGCCGATGACCTTGCCGCAGGCACCCAACCAGCGATGGAGCCTGGACTTCGTCTCCGATGTGCTCGCGGACGGACGCCGGTTCCGCGTGCTGGTGATCGTCGACGACTTCACCCGGGAGTGCCTGGCGCTCGTGGCCGACACGTCGCTGTCGAGCCACCGGGTCGTACGGGAGCTGGACGCCATCATCCAACGTCGTGGCAAGCCGCTCATGGTCGTCAGCGACAACGGCACCGAACTGACCTCGCACGCGGTCCTGCGTTGGCAGCAGGACACAGGTGTCGAGTGGCACTACATCGCTCCCGGCAAGCCGGTTCAGAACGCCTTCGTCGAGAGCCTGAACGGCCGCTTCCGCGACGAATGTCTGAACGAGCACCTGTTCCAGGGCTTGCCGATGGCACGTCGGATCATCGAAGCTTGGCGGATCGACTACAACGGCCACCGGCCTCACACGAGCCTCGGCGGCCTTACCCCAAACGAGTTCGCAGCCCGGTCCAGGCAGGACCACAACCAGAACGGATTCTGGTTATGAACGAGGGCATTCAGGGGGCAACGTCAATCGAGATCGAGGCCAATGCCGGTGATCCGCACGCGACGAAGCCGGTCATCTACAAACTGGATTTCAAACGCATCTCGGCAAAGACAGCCTTCTGGGCCGGCCGGCCGGCCATGCGCGTGATTCAGGCGCTCAGTTGGTTTCGGGACGAGAAATCGAATCTCGATACCGTTGTGAATGGCATCGCTCGCCATCTGGAACGGAATCCCAATCGCCAGATGATCCTCCAGGACCTGCGCGAAAACATCAGTGCGATCCCGGCCTGGATGTATCCGTTGGTCGCCAGCATAACGGGCGCACTGCTCCTCGCTGATCGCGATGGCGGGCCGACGGAGGAACAGAATTCCGAGGACGCGCATGCATCAGACGTTCATTGAAATCCTTCGCTCCACCGTCGATGAGCGCCGGGCGCTGTTTTCAACCGTCGCGGCCGAACTGGAAACGCGAGCCGAGAATATCGAGAAGGACCTCTATGTCTGCTGGGTGCTCGACTTCCTGTTCAACAGGCGACCCGCCGACCCCATCGGTCTCTACTTCAAGGGCGGCACCAGCCTCAGTAAGGCATATGGTCTGATCCGGCGCTTTTCCGAAGATATCGACATCGGCATCTACAAAGCCGACTTGAAGGTGCCGCTCGAGGCGGACATAGCCGCCCTCCCCTCCGTGACGCAGCAACAGAAGACCTTGGCCGAGCAGGTCGACGAGGCCGCAGGCCGATATATTTCCGGCCCACTCAAGGAACTGCTGGCCAAGGAAATCACCGCCGTCGAAGAAGAAGCCGACCAAACATGCCATTTCTCTCTCGGCTTCGGCTACGACGCCTACCGAAGAAGGGAAGCGCTCGACATTCTGGTCATCGGCTACAAGAGCGTGTTTGATACCAGCGGCGGCTATATCGAGGCAGCGGTGCGTATCGAAGGCGGCGCCCGCCCCGATCCCATCCCGGCCGAGCCTCGGGAGATCGTGCCTTACATCGCATCGGAAATGAGACCGGGACTCGATCTCACGGTTCGCGGCGTCACAACCGTCAAGCCGGAACGGACCTTTTGGGAAAAGGTCCTCATCCTCCATGCGATGACAGAGACGACCGAGAAGCGAACTCTCGAGGCAAACCCGGAGCGGAAGGCACCCGATCTCAATCGGTACTCACGCCACTACTATGACGTCCACCAGATATGGACCCATCCTGACTATGGGGTAGCGACCGCAAACATGCGGGATCTCGCCGAAGCCAGCCGTCGGCACAAGGAGCTGATGTTTCGTGCGCCGGACCATCGGTATGATCGCGCCGTTCCAGGCAACTATCGACTCGTACCGACTGAGGCCATGCGTAAGAAACTGGCCGCGGACTACGATCGTATGTCAGCCATGATCTTCGGTGAACCGCCTACCTTCGACGACGTGATGACGAGTATCGAGGCGCTCGAACAATATCTCAACTCTGCTCCAGACTCAGCGGTAATTGGACCTGCTTCATGATCGATACTGTGACCAATCGTTTTCTTCGTTACGTTGTCCTCGACACGCAATCGGACCCGGAGTCATCGACACAGCCCTCCACCGAAAAGCAGAAGAACCTGGGCCGCCTGCTGGTCGAGGAATTGCTGGCGGTCGGCCTCACCGACGCGCATCTGGATGAGCATGGCTACGTCTATGCGACCATTCCTTCCAATGTCGAAAAGCCAGTGCCGGTTATCTGCTTCTGCTCGCATATGGACACCGCGCCCGACTTCACCGGAACGGACGTCAAGCCGCGGATAATCAGTAACTATCGCGGCGGCGACATACAACTTTCCGGCGACGCGCAGCGGGTCATCCGGGTCAGCGACAATCCAGCGCTGCTGGACCAAATCGGCAATGACATCATAACAACCGATGGCACGACGCTACTGGGCGCCGACGACAAGGCCGGCCTCGCCGAGATCATGACGGCAGCGCAAGTCCTGGTCGATAACCCGGATATCCGCCACGGGACGATCAAGCTCCTCTTCACCCCGGATGAGGAGATCGGCCGAGGCGTGGACAAGGTCGATCTTGAGAAGCTCGGAGCGGAATTCGGCTACACGGTGGACGGCGAGACGGCCGGACACATCGAGGATGAGACGTTCTCGGCCGACGGAGTCAAGATTACGGCGTTGTCACGTAAACCTCCTGTGAGTGAGTGGTGGGTAGAGACGGTGGGATGAAGAAACCGGCCATCAGCTACAAGCGTCACCGTTTCCCGCAACAGATCATCGCCCATGCGGTCTGGCTGTACTTTCGGTTCCCGCTGAGCCTGCGCCTGGCCGAGGAGTTGCTGCTGGAGCGTGGCATCGTCGTCTCGTATGAAACGATCCGGCGATGGGGTCTGAAATTCGGACCGGCCTACGCAAAGCAGCTTCGTCGCCGGCGGCCTTCGCTTCAGGATGTCTGGCATCTGGATGAGGTGGTGATTTCCATCGCGGGCAGGAAGCACTGGCTTTGGCGTGCCGTTGATCAAGATGGCTACGTTCTCGATGAGATTGTTCAGAGCCGACGCGACACCAAGGCCGCGAAGCGATTGCTCATCAGGTTACTGAAGAAAACAGGCATGCCGCCAAGGCGGATCGTCACCGACAAGCTCCGCTCATATGGCGCAGCCAGGCGTGACATTATGCCAACGGTTGAACACCGGTCCCATAAAGGTCTCAACAACCGAGCGGAAAACTCTCACCTGCCGCTTCGAAAACGAGAGCGGACGATGCAGGGTTTCCGATCAGCCGGAGGCTTGCAGCGTTTCATCTCGATTTTCTCGGCGCTGCGAAATCTCTTTGTCACCCCACGTCACAACCGCTCCGCTCTCGCCACCCACATCCATCGCATCCGCGCAATTGCGCATTGGAAAGCTGTGACGGGCGCGGTTGCCTGATTTCCGAGAGCCGTCGGCAGAGCGCAATCACCGCTCGATAACGTGACATCGCCGCCGTGACGCATCTCTTCGAGACTGAAAACGTCGTTGCGCTGCCAATGTGACCCGCGCAACGTCCGGCGCCTAATTAGGCACGATCCCAAGCTCAGAAACCATATCAGCTATCGCCTGTCTCTCTCGACAGGCCTCGTAGAAGGTGTTCTGGCAGTAGGCGGCATCCTTGCTGGTCAGCTTCACCGTCTTGACGAACAGCGTGCCCGGATCGGCCGCATGCTTCAGCAGCACCCGGCGGTGCCGGTCGATATAGGCCTCCAGATAGTGATAGAGGCCGCCGAGGTCCGGCAGGATCAGCCGGAACGGCTTGCTGCCGAAGAAGGACGAGTTCGCGTTCTTGAAGGCGACGGAGGGGATGAGCACCTCCCATCCCTGATCGCGCTCGCTCCAGCGCAACTCACCACGCTTGAGCTCCGCGAGGCGACGCTCCGAGGTCGGTAGCCGGCCGCGCGGACAGACGAGGAGCTGGCGCAGGTTCTTTTGGCGTAGTCCGAGATGCAGGCCGAGCCGCAGCATAAGGAAGGCCCGCACTGCCTCGGCCGCCGCGCGCGGGTAGCGCTTCTCGTCCGGCATCAGCCGCACGATTTCCTCGGTGATCTTGCGATACTCGGCGACCGGGCTGTCGGCCTCCAGCACCGCGATGATCGGCTCGAAGGGGTCACGATGGATACGGGCTACGCGCTGCACCTCCCGTGCGCGGGCGAGGCCATGGCGATGCATCTGCTCGCAGGCTGCGTCCCAATCAGCACGGGCAGCGGCAACGTCGCGCTCGGTGATCAGATTGGGAATAGGACGGATGCGTTCCGCCAACTGCGGGTTCTGCCGCAGCCAGCCTGTCTCGGCGCGGGTGAGCGCGGCAGCGATCCGCAGCATGTCGACTTCCCACGCGGTGTAGAAGCCGCGCCGACGCTCCCGCCATTGGATGTACCAGTCCCACATGATCGGGAAGACCAGCAGACCGAAGCTCAGGTTTTCCAGCGGCACGCCGAAGCCATGGACCGCGCCGCTGGGCGACGCCGCCAGCGCACCGAACATCAGACCGAGATGCTCGATCTTCTGAGATGCCGTCTCCTCTCCCCAGACACCGTTGCGCTGATAACCGAAGGCCGTCAGCGTCGCCGTCTTGAACCGGACGAGATCGGTCATCTCCTCGGCCAGCTGGGGCGGCGCATCGAGCGCCGCACTTGCAAGGTCCGGATCCGGCAGCGATCCATCCTCCTCCCGGCAAAACCGGTACAGCCCGCGCGGCGGGGCGGATTGGTCGAGCAGGCCGGGAAAGCGGATCGAATAGCGCTGCTTCATGGCGGCAGCCTGGAAGCGCCTATAGTCGGTCGTCCCCGTGATCACCACGCGCTGCACCCACTCAAGGATCTCCTCCCTCTCCCTCAACGGGCGCCGATCAAAATCATGCGGCAGATGCCAGGCGAGGCGTCGTCTCTCCGCACGGCTGACGCCGGCAATGGTCCCCGCCGAGGTGCAGCGGTCTCCGTTCGACAGCTTCGAGCGGAAATAGCCCGGCGGCAGGCGGTAGCGCCGCTCTATCATCTCAAGCGCCGCAAGACTTCGCGAGGCGCGCGGCACCTTCACGCCGCGGCGCCACAGGTTGAGTGCCGTGGCATCGACCCGGGCCGCGCTCGCCTCAAGGACACGTGCGAGATGCTTGGCGGTATCGCCATGGCGGCGCATGTGAAGATCGAGCGCATCGGCGAATGTGGGAGGGTCGGTCCAGGGCCGCCCGTCGCTCTCAGGGAACTCGACGATCGGCTTTGCCCGAGGGCCGCGTCGACGTGGCATAGCTTCCGGCTGGTCCGCGCCACGAGGCTGCGTACCCCGCTCCGAACTAGGTGGTGTGCGGCGCGCCGTGGCACGCTTCACCGTGACGTGGCCGCGGCGCGCCAACTCACGGCGCAGCGAATCAAGGCCGGGCGCAAGCACGGAGCCGGCTCGCTGCAGATCGGCGTGATCCACACCGGAGGCGTGAGCGATCGCGTGCCAGTCATAGTCGCGCTCCGTCAGGGGCGGTGGCATGCGCGCGGCGAGGAGATCGAGAAGCCAGTTCTGGAACAGGTCGGCGTCGCGAGGCGACAGGACGGTCGTGGCACGCTGCTGGCAGAACTTCACCAACATGCGCGCGAAGCTCGTACGGGGCATCGGCGGTCAGTGCAGGCACGTTGTGGAGAGGCGACTCGCCTCGATCAGG